>JARRJY010000097.1:0-8693 GCA_037388705.1 Gammaproteobacteria bacterium | reverse complement strand
TACAACTGTACAAATAAACTGCAATCATACCATCACCAGCCATGTTGAATGAACTTCCGTACACTATTTAATAAAAAAGCCCATCAGAATTTCTCCTGATGAGCTTACTTTCTTGAGCGGATGTGGGGGGTTGAGTGACGTTAGTCAAAATCCGCAACAAGCGAGTCTCGAACATTTCGGGGAATCGGTGTTTGTGCAATGGTCAGGTTTTCGTGGTCCGTACCCATGTTAATATCAACACCACCTTTAGCGGCCTCGATCATTGCCGGGGTAAATTCAAAACGCATGAAATGCACCGCCGAGGTTTTATCTTCTGTATCTCGCTCCATATCCTCATCGGCAATAGCATAGCATTTGTCAAAGCCTTCTACCTGAACCCACACTTTATCTTCTATACCAATTAACCGGGCCAAAGCAGCCTTTCGTTCCTCGACATCTTCATATTCAATCATATAAGTCGCTTTCAGGTTGCTTCCATCTGGTATTAACGGGTTATAAGCATCCAGTTCTTCTTCAATACCTACTGCTTCAAAAATCTTTTCTATACGCAGCATCTCCTGTATTTGATATTGCATAGTCATGCGGTCTTCAAAATACAGGGTATGATGAGGATCAAGATAAACCTGGCGGTTTTTCTTATGCTCTAATACGCGTGCCCTGAAATCAGCACGCTGTTCGGCATACTGTTCCAGGCTGTATAAATCATCTCGAGTTAATTTTTCCATTATGACTTCCTGAAAGTTTAAATACCGTATGCATTACGTAACAGGCTAACCGGATGTTCAGCTTTTGTACCATCACGTAAACCGTTTTCAATCTGGTGACCGGCCATGATGCAATCACTGGTCAGGTGATCAGGCTCAGCCTTTTTCACCTTGTTGAAAATTGGACGACAGATTTTCATCGATGTCTCGTGAAATTCTTTCTTCACGGCATAGGTGCCATCATGACCTGAGCAGCGCTCATGAAGATCAATCTCTGTGTCCGGTACCAGCATCAGGGCGTCACGTGTTTTATTACCGATTAGCTGCACTCGCTGGTGACAGGCCACATGGTAAGACACCTTGCCCAGCTTATTTTTAAAGTCAGTTTTCAGGTGTCCTTCTTTGTGGCGCAGCATCAGATACTCAAACGGGTCAAAGAAAGCGTGCTGGACTTTTTTAACATCCGGATCATCCGGGAACATTAAAGGTAATTCCTGTTTAAACATTAATGCGCAAGAAGGTACCGGGGCCATCAGGTCATAACCTTCATCCACCAGTTTGGCCAGCATGGGAATGTTGGCATTCTTGGCTTGTTCCACCGCGTCCAGGTCACCCAGTTCCAGCTTTGGCATACCACAACATTGTTCTTTCTCAGCAATCACGACCGGGATACCGTTGTGTTCCAGTACTGCTACCAGGTCTTCATTCATACCCGGTTCGTTTCGATTACCATAACAGGTAGCAAACAGGGCCACTTTACCTTTAGTGGTTTCTCCGGCCACTGCTTCCATATTTTGGGTTGGTTTAAAACGGCTACGGAAAGGTTTACTTTCATATTTCGGCAGAATGGCCTCTGAATGGATACCCAGGGTTGCTTCCATTATCTTGCGAACTGGCTTGATATTGTTAGCTACATTAACAACCTGTGCAACCACCGGTATCCCGGCCAGGCTACCTACCGTATCGGTACTTGATAACATTTTGTTACGGAAACTGGTGCCATGTTTTTTAAAGTGCACAGCCTTTGCACGCAACATGGTATGTGGAAAATCCAGGTTCCATTCATGTGGTGGAATATAAGGACACTTGGTCAGGTAACAGAGATCACACAGGTAACAGTGATCGACTACCTTCCAGTAATCTTGCTTGGCAACACCATCAACTTCCATGGTGTCTGATTCATCAACCAAATCAAATAAAGTTGGAAAAGAGTTACATAAGCTCACACAGCGACGGCATCCGTGACATATATCAAATATTCGCTCCAGTTCAGCGAACAATTTACCTTCATCCCAGAAATCTGTACTTTTCCAGTCAAGGGGATGACGAGTGGGAGCTTCTAAACTGCCTTCGCGGGTCGTCGGTGTATTGGCCATGATATTTCCCTTTTTTTATTTGATTTGATAGATCATGCCTTAAGGAAAATGGGGTCAGCATGACTGACCCCTCTTCTAGCTTTCTTGCTAAAACCTGAAATTAGCCTTCCAGGTTATCCAGGGCTTTCTGGAAACGGTTAGCGTGTGAGCGTTCCGCTTTACCCAGTGTTTCAAACCAGTCAGCGATTTCGTCGAAACCTTCTTCACGAGCTGTTTTTGCCATGCCTGGATACATATCAGTGTACTCATGAGTTTCACCCGCAATTGATGCTTTCAGGTTATCTTCAGTACCACCGATTGGCAGACCAGTTGCCGGATCACCACATTCTTCCAGGTATTCCAGGTGGCCGTGAGCATGGCCAGTTTCACCTTCGGCTGTTGAACGGAATACAGTCGCTACATCGTTGTAACCTTCAACATCAGCTTTTGCTGCAAAGTACAGGTAACGACGGTTAGCCTGAGATTCACCAGCAAACGCGTCTTTCAGATTTTGTTCTGTATTACTGCCTTTCAGAGACATAGTTTTTTTCTCCCCTATAATGTTGGTTAAATAATGACCATCGTCATGGTCATTGGCATGTTTTAGACTAATTCTAAACTGTGTGTTAACAATAGTTCACTCCAAGATTTGGATCAAGTCTAATTTTCGGATTATTTAGCAACCATGATCCAGATCAGCTATAACCCCAAATTTCGATCAGATTTGACCCACTTGCCCGATTTTGAAAAATCACTGAGAGAACTGGAATCTCTGGTGGAAAGGATGGAGCAAGGTGAAATCAGCCTTGAACAATCCCTGAAAGACTTTGAGCGTGGCATCGAGCTCACACGACAATGCCAGACTGCGTTACAACAGGCTGAGCAACGGGTACAGCAACTGATTAGTAAAAATGGCCAGGACGAACTGGTCCCTTTTGAAGAAGACTAATTTCACGATTTATGGAATCCTGGCAAAAGCTTCAACAACAGTGGCGCGACCGCGCTGATTCGGTACTGGATAAATGGCTACCGGCTGAGAAAATCGCTCCAGAGCGACTGCACCAGGCTATGCGCTATTCCGTCATTAATGGTGGTAAACGGGTTCGCCCGGTACTTGTCTACGCGGCAGGTCATGCTGTAGGCGTTGAGGAACCACAACTGGATGCGCCTGCTGCAGCCATTGAGTTGATCCATGCTTATTCCCTGGTTCACGATGATTTACCTGCCATGGATGATGATAATCTGCGACGTGGCCAGCCAACCTGTCACAAGGCCTTCGACGAGGCAACCGCCATCCTGGTGGGTGATGCCCTGCAATCACTGGCTTTTCACGTGCTGGCTGATAAGCTAAATGATGATTTACCTGCTTCACAGGTTAAAGACATCGTGAATACCCTGGCCATTGCCAGTGGTTCCCGGGGCATGGCTGGTGGCCAGGCCATTGACCTGGAATCTGTCGGTAAAGAGCTAAATGTCGCCCAGCTGGAAAACATGCATATCCACAAGACGGGGGCCTTAATCCGGGCCAGCGTGCGTATGGGAGCTCTATGTAAGCCGGGCATTGATGATGACACGCTTCACAAGCTGGATCATTACGCCAAGTGCATCGGACTGGCTTTCCAAATCCAGGACGATATTCTTGATGTAGAAGCTGACACGGATACACTCGGTAAAACCCAGGGCTCGGATATTGCCAGGAATAAACCCACCTACCCGGCTTTACTGGGTCTGGATGAAGCCAAGCACATGGCCGCTGAACTGGTAGCCGATGCCATCCACACGCTGCAACCATTTGCAGAACGTGGGGAGCCACTTCGTGCCATCGCTGAATATATTATTAAGCGGGCTTATTAAAGTGATGAAAATTCTTTGAATGAATAGCTTGCAACCAGCAAGTGATCAGCCCATGATCTGTTTTTTCCCAGTTGATATGAAGTTTATAAATGAGCGACACACCTTCACTGTTATCCCGGATTGATGATCCTTCACAGTTACGTGAACTGGATATTGAATCGTTGCCCCAGTTGGCAGACGAATTACGTCAATTCCTGATTCAATCGGTCAGTGAAACCGGTGGCCATCTGTCAGCGGGACTGGGCACGGTCGAGCTCACCATCGCCCTGCATTATGTTTTCAACACACCCGAGGACAAGCTGGTCTGGGATGTGGGTCACCAGAGCTACCCGCACAAAATCCTCACCGGCCGCCGGGAAAAAATGAGCACCCTGCGTCAGAAAAACGGCCTGGCCGGTTTTCCCAAGCGTGATGAAAGTCCTTATGACACTTTTGGCGTGGGCCATTCCAGCACCTCGATCAGTGCCGCACTGGGTATGGCTATTGCAGCGAAACAACAGGATAGCGAACGTCATGTTGCCGCGATTATCGGTGACGGTGCCATGACCGCCGGCATGGCATTTGAAGCTTTAAACCATGCGGGTGACCTGGATGCTAACCTGCTGGTTATCCTCAATGATAACGACATGTCTATCTCGCAAAACGTGGGCGGGCTTTCGAATCACCTGGCCAAGATTCTTTCCGGCAAGCTTTACAGCACCATGCGTGAAGGCAGTAAAAAAGTCCTTGGCGTGATGCCCAGCGTCTGGGAGCTGGCCCGTCGGGCAGAGGAACATATGAAAGGTATGGTGGTTCCCGGCACCCTGTTTGAGGAGCTGGGTTTCAATTATATCGGCCCGATTGATGGCCATGATATGGAAACCCTGGTTACTACCCTGCGAAACCTACGCAAGCTCAAAGGCCCGCAATTCCTGCATGTGGTCACCAAGAAAGGCAAAGGCTTTAGTCCTGCTGAGGAAGATCCCTGTGTTTATCACGGCGTGGGGAAATTCCACCCCGAATCCGGCAAGCTGGATAAAGCACCGCAGTCTGGCCCAACCTATACCCAGGTATTCAGTGACTGGTTATGTGATATGGCGGCACTGGATGAACGGCTGGTGGGTATTACGCCGGCCATGCGTGAAGGTTCTGGACTGGTGAAATTTTCTGAACAATACCCGGAACGTTATTTTGACGTGGGCATTGCGGAACAACACGCCGTAACCGTTGCAGCTGGTATGGCATGTGAAGACTTAAAACCCGTGGTCGCTATCTACTCTACTTTCCTGCAACGTGCTTATGATCAACTGGTACATGACGTTGCCCTGCAAAATCTGCCGGTGCTGTTTGCCATTGACCGTGCAGGTATCGTGGGTCCTGACGGACCGACTCATGCCGGAAGTTTTGATTTGAGCTACCTGCGCTGTATCCCTAACATGGTAGTGATGGCACCGGCAGATGAGAACGAATGTCGCCAGATGCTTTTCACCGGTTTCCAGCATAACGGCCCGGCTGCCGTGCGTTATCCTCGTGGCCAGGGTATGGGGGTCGCGATTGAGACCAACATGCAATCCCTTGAAATAGGCAAGGCAGAAACAAGACGTAAGGGTAAGCAAATTGCAATTTTATCATTTGGCAGTATGCTGGAAACTGCCCTGGAGGTAGCTGAAACACTGGATGCCAGCGTAATTAACATGCGTTTTGTCAAACCGCTGGATGAACAGTCCGTGCTGGAAATGGCCCAGGGCCATGACATCCTGGTTACTCTTGAAGACAATGCGGTTATGGGTGGTGCCGGAAGTGCTGTCAATGAATGCCTGGCACATCATCAGCAACTCACCCCGATTCTTAACCTGGGTTTGCCTGATAAATTCCTTGAGCAGGGTACAAGAAATGAGGTTCTGGCTGACGCAGGTCTCTCAACTAGTGATATAATCGCCGCCCTTGAAACATTTATTGATGAAGAACCACTTGCCAAACACGTGTCACTAGCATAAAGTCCAACTCTTTTACTCAACTATTATCATGACTGCACGATATACTATGAAAATCCTGACGGATTTTGCCGCTGCGCATTACCTCAGAGAATATGAAGGTGAATGCAGCCGTTTACACGGTCATAACTGGAAAGTAGAAGTGACTGTGGAAGCCAGTGCACTGGATAAAGTGGGTATGGGTATGGATTTCAAAGTCATCAAGAAAGCCACCAAGGGCCTGGTTGATGAACTTGACCATTACAACCTGAATGACATTCCGCCGTTCAATGAAATAAATCCTACGGCAGAAAATATTTCAGCATTTTTATATAAAGAATTATCAGCCCGGCTGAATAATGACGCGGCAAAAGTAAAGGCGATTACCCTGTGGGAAACAGACCGTGCCTGTGTCACCTATACAGAGGACTAAACAATGAGCGTGAACCCGAAAGACATAGCTGATGTACAAAATAGCCAAGACACGCGCCAGATCCCGATCAATAAAGTAGGCATCAAGGATATCCGCCACCCGGTACGTATTCGTGATCGTGCCGAAGGTGAACAACATACTATCGCCAACTTCAACATGTATGTGAACCTGCCCCATAACTTCAAGGGCACGCACATGTCGCGTTTCGTGGAAATTCTTAATAACCACGAGCGTGAAATCTCGGTGAAGTCATTCAAGGAAATGCTCAAGGAAATGGCCGAGCGCCTGGAGGCAAAATCCGGCCATATTGAAATGAGCTTCCCTTACTTCGTCAATAAAACCGCGCCTGAATCCGGTGTGCAAAGTCTGCTGGATTACGACGTCACATTTATTGGTGAAATTCACGATGGTGTTCATGAAACCAATATTAAAGTCGTTGTGCCGGTTACCAGCCTGTGCCCCTGCTCCAAGAAAATTTCTGACTACGGAGCTCACAACCAGCGCTCTCATGTAACTGTTACCGCAAAATTAAAAGACTTTGTCTGGGTAGAGGAAATCATTGAACTGGTGGAAAAGGAAGCTTCCTGTGAATTATTCGGCTTGTTAAAACGCCCTGATGAAAAACACGTGACTGAACGTGCCTATGATAATCCCAAGTTCGTGGAAGACATGGTGCGTGATGTAGCCGCACGCCTCAATGAGGATGATCGTATCAGTGCCTACGTGGTGGAATCAGAAAACTTCGAATCTATTCATAATCACTCGGCATATGCATTGATTGAGAAAGACAAAAAAGCCTGATCAAAAATTTGCACCAGGATCAAAAACGGGACCTGGCTGTCCCGTTTTTTTATTCCCATAATAAAGTCATCGGGTAACTTAACTACCGGCTTAAAGTCTTCACAGATACCCGACTATTCTATTCAGTATTTAATTTACAAATATTTTACAAAGTGAACTAGTTCGAAAGCCGAGACTTTTTTACACTTAAAATTAATAGCAGTATTTACCGGTAACCAGGCAATGTCAGTCATATCAATCGTTAAAAATAACCAGCCAGTCAAATCAATCCCACTACCAGAAGGCGGAATATCCATTGGTCGTTCAGGAGAGAATGACATATTCCTTAATGATGAAACAATCAGTGCCCGGCATGCAAAAATTTATACCTACTATAACACCTCGTATATTGAAGACCTCGATAGTACCAACGGGACGTATATCAATGGTAAAAAGATCCAGAAACATCTCATAAAACCTGGTGACGTGGTACAAATAGGTCAACATAAATTTAATATCGAAGCTTAACCAAAAGGCAGCATCAGGTACCTTATTATAACCAGATAGGATGGCTACCTTGATTCATATCAAGAATCACGCTTTTCCCTTGTATTAGAATGAATGTATGTATCGCTGCCTATCACTGCGGAGAATGCCTGTGAATAAAGAAGCCGATTTCAACATGCCAAAAGTACTGGAAGGACGTAAAGACCAGACGCTGGCCAAAGCCAAAACAATCAAGAAAATGGACAAGAAGCAAATCTTTCCAGATGCCAATTATCCCTATGAAACCAAGATGAACACCAAGGAGTACGAGAAACTCAAACAGGGCCTGCAAATTGAACTTCTGAAAATGCAAAACTGGGTCAAGGATACCGGGCAGCGCATTGTTATCCTGTTCGAAGGTCGCGATGCAGCGGGTAAAGGCGGTACCATCAAGCGCTTAATGGAACACCTCAACCCTCGTGGTGCAAGAGTAGTCGCCCTGGAAAAACCTACTGAAGAAGAAATGGGGCAATGGTATTTTCAGCGCTATATCAGTCACCTGCCCAGCAAGGGTGAAATCGTGTTGTTTGACCGTTCCTGGTATAACCGCGCAGGGGTTGAACGGGTAATGAATTTCTGTTCAGGCAAAGAGTACCTGGAATTTATGCGCCAGGCGCCTGAACTGGAACGCATGTGGGTACGCAGCGACATCAAGCTGTTTAAACTGTGGTTTTCAGTCAGTCGCAATGAACAATACCGTCGTTTCCAGCAACGCCAGGATAACCCGCTGAAAAAATGGAAACTGAGTCCTATCGACCTGGCATCACTGGATAAATGGGAAGCCTATACCGAGGCCAAGGAAGCCATGTTTTTCTACACCGATACGGCGGATGCCCCCTGGACGGTCATCAAGTCCGACTGTAAAAAACGTGCCCGTATCAATGCCATGCGGTTCCTTCTAAACAGTCTTGATTATCCAAATAAGAATCCTGAGGTTGCCATTCCGCCAGATAATCTTATTGTCGGTTCAGCAGCACATATTTATGAAAAAGGTGAAAAGATCCTGGATAAAGCACCAAAAATTAATGAAGATTAGTTGAAAATCAAATGTCTGCTAACGGCCAAAAGC
>JARRJY010000096.1:0-8036 GCA_037388705.1 Gammaproteobacteria bacterium | reverse complement strand
CCTGAAGTGACGGGGTTTGAAATAGAAATAGCCGCGGCAAGTTTATGTTGTGCCACACCTGAAATCCCGCCACGACTGGTTCCGAGAATGAACACCGGGTCTTCCCTTGAATTTGTCGCTGTTTGTACGCGATTAATCATGGCAGACAGATCAACCGTATGCTGTACCTGTGTTCGATAGTAAACATCTAGTGCGCTGCCATGATCGACTGGGACTGTAGGATCAAGAAAGTCATCAAAATCGGAAGGACGGTCGATCGTCAGAACACGGTAGCCTCTATAGGTGAACAAATTTGCACTTCTCACCAGGAAATTATCACCTGCGAACCCGACAGATCCTCCATCACTAGCTAGATCCCAGTTCCCTCCTGCACTTGCAATCCCGGCATTTAACTGACCACCCGCAATTAATACTACAAGGGCATTTTTAGGTGTTACCCCCATGGGTACTTCATGCACCATGTAATCCAGGATAGCAGGAACACCAGAGTTATTTTCCCTTGGACCTTCGAAAGCATAGTAGGTTGGTGAGCCATTAAGTGCAGAATTAATAATGTCATTTGGATAAGACTGGCTGTCATCAACGGTTGTTGTACATGCTGTGACCGGGAAGGATGACCCACTGCCATTACCACCACCGCTACTACAACTTACAGCCAGGCTGGCAAGCACGATGACTGGAACAAGGTACAAGTAATTCTTCATGATTCCCTCCAATTGCTAATCCAAAGCAAATATAATTATTATCTTACGAATATTATGCCTAAATCCTGACTTTCTTGAAGCGTTAATTGTTTATTGAAGCTGGAAAAATTGAAAAAAGAACCTATATCCAATATGAGGAGACTTGAAACAAGACGCGTGGACAGCAGGGGTGGCTTTTGAGTATAATGTTTCTGATCTGGACCTATTTCTAACCAATAAATTCGTAGCGGGAGACCCCAAAAAGGTACTCCCGCTTTTCGCACGCGCATACGACGGAGGTCATTTTGAGAAAACCGGCTCTGCTTGCCCTAGAAGACGGTACCGTGTTCCACGGTGAATCAATTGGTTATGACGGTCAAACCGTCGGAGAGGTGGTTTTCAATACCTCCATGACCGGGTACCAGGAAATTCTCACAGACCCTTCCTACGCACAACAAATCGTTACCCTCACTTATCCCCATATTGGTAATGTCGGTACCAATACCGAAGACGAAGAATCCTCCGCGGTTCATGCGGCCGGCCTTATTATTCGTGATCTACCGTTACTCGCCAGTAGCTGGCGTAAACAGGAATCACTGGATGATTATCTGGCACGTAACCAGGTAGTGGCGATTGCCGATATCGATACCCGTAAGCTGACACGTATCCTGCGTGAAAAGGGTGCCCAGAACGGCTGCATCATGGCGGGCGATGATATCGATGAAGCTAAAGCTATTGAAGCTGCCAAGGCTTTCCCTGGCCTGAAAGGTATGGACCTGGCAAAAGAAGTCACGGTCAGTGACGCTTATGACTGGGTAGAAGGTTGCTGGGTACTGGGTGAAGGGCATCAACCACCGCCGCCGATGCTGGAAGAGTCCTTACCCTATCGCGTGGTTGCTTATGATTATGGTGTGAAGCGCAATATTCTGCGTATGTTGGTCGATCGGGGTTGCCACATTACCGTTGTTCCGGCACAAACCCCGGCCAGTCATGTACTGGCGATGGATCCGGATGGTGTGTTCCTCTCTAATGGGCCCGGCGATCCGGAACCCTGTACCTATGCCATCGAAGCTATCCAGGAAATTGCCAGGAGCGGCGTACCCATGTTTGGTATCTGTCTGGGCCACCAGCTACTGTCATTGGCCAGTGGTGCCAAAAGCGTGAAAATGAAATTTGGTCATCATGGTGCCAATCATCCCGTGCAGGATAATGATAGCAAGCAAGTGATGA
The DNA here is from genome assembly GCA_037388705.1 of Gammaproteobacteria bacterium. Classification (GTDB taxonomy): domain Bacteria; phylum Pseudomonadota; class Gammaproteobacteria; order UBA6429; family Thiohalophilaceae; genus JARRJY01. The sequence continues at coordinate 6,123 of JARRJY010000096.1, read as the reverse complement.
TTACCAGTCAGAACCACGGTTTTGCGGTTGACGAAAACAGCCTGCCAGAAAACATGCGTACAACACATCGTTCATTGTTTGACGGTTCCTTACAGGGAGTGGAACGTACCGATATTCCCGCCTTCAGTTTCCAGGGCCACCCGGAAGCCAGTCCCGGTCCACATGATGTAGTTCATTGATTTAATCGAAGCCAACAAGAAGTAAACTCACGATATGCCAAAACGTACAGACATAGAAAGTATTCTTATCATTGGGGCCGGTCCGATTGTAATAGGCCAGGCCTGTGAATTTGATTACTCCGGGGCCCAGGCATGCAAAGCGCTCAAGGAAGAAGGCTATCGCGTTATCCTGGTGAACTCGAATCCGGCAACAATTATGACTGATCCGGAAATGGCCGATGCCACTTACATCGAGCCGATTCGTTGGCAAACCGTTGAAAAGATCATTGAAAAAGAGCGCCCTGATGTATTGTTACCCACTATGGGCGGACAGACAGCACTGAACTGTGCACTGGATCTGCATCGTGAAGGGGTACTGGAAAAATATGGCGTGGAAATGATCGGTGCCGATCGTGAGGCCATCGATAAAGCTGAAGATCGTGACAAGTTCCGTACCGCGATGATAAAGATTGGCCTGGACATGCCGAAGTCTGCCGTTGCCCACAGCATGGAAGAAGCTTTCCAGGTGCAGGCGCAGGTGGGCTATCCAACGATCATTCGTCCTTCGTTTACTATGGGTGGTTCCGGTGGTGGTATTGCCTATAACAAGGAGGAGTTTATCGAGATCTGTGAGCGTGGCCTGGATCTTTCTCCTACTAATGAGTTGTTGATTGAAGAATCCATTCTTGGCTGGAAAGAATATGAAATGGAAGTGGTGCGTGACAAGAATGACAATTGCATCATTATCTGTTCTATCGAAAACCTGGATCCCATGGGTGTGCATACCGGGGACTCGATTACTGTTGCACCGGCACAAACATTAACGGATAAAGAATACCAGATTATGCGTGATGCATCGTTGGCAGTACTACGTGAAATTGGTGTTGAGACCGGCGGGTCTAATGTGCAGTTTGCTATTAACCCGGAAAATGGCCGCATGATCATTATTGAAATGAACCCACGTGTATCGCGCTCATCGGCGCTTGCCTCTAAAGCCACCGGTTTCCCGATTGCCAAAGTGGCGGCAAAACTTGCTGTGGGTTACACCCTGGATGAATTACAGAATGAAATAACCGGCGGTGCTACACCGGCATCTTTCGAGCCATCGATTGATTACGTGGTAACAAAAGTTCCGCGTTTTACCTTTGAGAAATTCCCGAAAGCAGATTCACGGTTAACCACGCAAATGAAGTCCGTGGGCGAAGTGATGGCCATTGGTCGTAGCCAGCAGGAATCGTTACAAAAAGCTTTACGTGGCATGGAAATCGGCGTCGATGGACTTGATGAAATGATCGATGTAAACGCGGATGATGCCAAAGATATATTAACCAAGGAAATGAAAACGCCAGGACCATTCCGCTTGTGGTACGTAGCGGATGCGTTTCGTTATGGCATGCGTGTTGATGAAATACATGACATCTGTGCAATTGATCCCTGGTTCCTGGTGCAAATTGAAGAACTGGTAAAACTGGAACAGCAGGTTAAAGATCAGGGTGTAGATGCGTTAACCAAGGAAAGACTGTTCTATTTAAAACGTAAAGGCTTCTCAGATCGCCGTCTCGGTACACTACTTGGTACGGATGAATACGCTATTCGTAAACTTCGTCATGATAATAACGTACGCCCGGTTTATAAACGTGTGGATACCTGTGCAGCAGAATTTTCTACCAGTACAGCCTATATGTATTCTTCATACGAAGAAGAATGTGAAGCCCGGCCCACTGATAAAGAAAAGATCATGGTACTAGGTGGGGGGCCAAACCGAATTGGCCAGGGAATCGAATTTGATTACTGTTGTTGTCATGCGGCTTTTGCTATGCGTGATGATGGATATGAAACCATTATGGTGAACTGTAACCCGGAAACCGTATCCACCGACTACGATACCTCTGATCGGTTGTACTTTGAACCGTTGACCCTTGAAGACGTGTTAGAGTTAATCGACCTGGAAAAACCAAAAGGCGTCATCGTTCAGTATGGCGGTCAAACACCGTTGAAACTGGCACGTGACCTGGAAGCTGCTGGTGCACCTATTATTGGTACGACGCCAGATTCCATTGACCTTGCAGAAGATCGTGAGCGTTTCCAGCAGCTCATTGAGAAACTTGGTTTACTTCAACCGCCTAACAGAACGGCACGAGCTGAAGAAGAAGCGGTTAAGCTGGCCGATGAAATTGGTTACCCATTGGTGGTTCGTCCTTCCTATGTATTAGGTGGTCGTGCTATGGAAATTGTTTATAACGAAAAAGAACTGCGTCGTTACATGGATGAAGCGGTGTCGGTTTCTAATGATTCACCAGTTTTACTTGATCGTTTCCTGGATGATGCGGTGGAGCTTGATGTGGATGCCATCTGTGATGGGGAAGACGTATTGATCGGTGGAATCATGCAACACATTGAACAGGCCGGTGTGCATTCCGGTGATTCAGCCTGTTCGTTACCCCCTTACAGCGTTTCTGAAAAAGTACAGGATGAAATGCGTGAGCAAATTCGCAAGATGGCTAAAGGATTGAACGTGGTAGGCCTGATGAATACCCAGTTTGCCGTTAAAGATGAAACGGTTTACATCATCGAAGTCAATCCACGTGCCTCACGAACTGTACCGTTTGTATCAAAAGCTACGGGGCGTCCACTGGCAAAAGTGGCCGCACGCACCATGGTAGGGCAGTCTTTGAAACAACAGGGGATGACAGATGAAATTGTTCCCGAACATTTCTCGGTTAAGGAAGCCGTGTTCCCGTTCAACAAATTCCCTGGTGTGGATCCGCAACTGGGTCCGGAAATGAAATCAACCGGTGAAGTGATGGGAGTGGGTAATAACTTTGGTGAAGCCTTTGGCAAGTCACAACTAGCTGCCAGTGTAACCTTACCGCGTAGTGGCAAGGCTTTCCTGAGTGTTCGCAACAGGGATAAGAAAGCGATAGTCAATATTGCCAAACAATTATCAGAATTTGGTTTTGATCTGATAGCAACGGGTGGTACAGCAGCTACAATAAATGAAGCTGGTATTGCCTGTGAGCAAATTAATAAGGTAACAGAAGGTCGCCCCCACATTGTTGACAGTATTACAAACGGCGAGATTGATTTGATTGTCAATACTACCGAGGGTCGCCAGGCTATCGCGGATTCAGCAACAATACGCAGCAAGGCATTACAATATAAAGTGACATATACCACGACCATTGCCGGTGGTGAAGCACTCTGCCAGGCATTGTTACAGGAAGACCTGACAGAAGTTCATCGACTGCAGGACTTACATTAGTAGTATTACCGGGAGTTAACTTACATGAGTAGAGCCCCAATGACTTCAGCGGGTGCAGAGCAACTGCGTGAAGAATTAAAAGATTTAAAATCTGTACAACGCCCCAGGGTGATCCAGGCGATCGCTGAAGCACGTGAGCATGGAGATTTAAAAGAAAATGCCGAGTACCATGCGGCGCGTGAACAACAAAGTTTCATCGAAGGTCGTATCCAGGAAATTGAAGCTGCGCTATCAAACTCGGAAATTATTGATGTAGCGGTAGTGGGTGCTAATGCCGGTGACAAGATTGTCTTTGGTGCAACTGTTGAATTGTATGACATAGACGGTGATAAGGAAGTGACTTACCAAATCGTCGGTGATCTGGAAGCGGATATCAAGCAAAACAAAATCGCTGTTTCCTCGCCCATTGCCCGTGCATTGATTGGTAAGAATGCTGGTGATGAAGTGACGGTTGCTGCACCCGGTGGTGATCGTGAATACGAGATCGTCTCGGTTAGCTACGAATAGGCTTCTTCTCATGTTTCAAATTGGTGAACGCATTTTATTAACTCTCTGGGTCGGCGGCATGTGGACCGTGGGTTATATCGTGGCACCGGTTCTGTTTAAAACGCTAGATGATCGTATGCTGGCAGGTAACCTGGCTGGGCAAATGTTTACCGTGATGAGTTACATTGGCCTGTTTTGTGCCGTGTTTCTTATTGGTGGACAATGCCTACAGTCTTTTGCCATCAATAACTGGCGACTCTGGACGTTGCTGGTTATGTTAGTGATCGTTGTTATCGGTCAGTTTGTCTTGCAGCCAATGATGGCTGAACTTAAAGCTGCAGGGCTGTCTGGAGAAACGGCTAAACAGTTTGGCCAGCTTCACGGTGTAGCATCAATCCTGTTCATGGTGAATAGTCTCGCTGGATTGGCACTGGTGATTACCGGATTATCACCGGCAGCCGAGTAATTACTTCCTGGGTAATTCTATGACAGGCTTGTCAGCCTGGCGATAAAACACTGCAACATGCCCGATGGTCTGTATAATAGCAGCCTGTGTATGTTGCTGAATTTGCTCAATCATGGCGGCTCGTTCATCACGCTCACCGGCATTGATGCGCACTTTTACCAACTCATGTGTATTCAGGGCAATATCAACTTCAGTGAGTACATTTTCAGTGAGTCCTGCACCACCGACAATCACGATGACTTTCCGGCTATGAGCCAGTTTGCGTAAATGTTTAATCTGGTTACTGGTTAATGACATGACAGAAGAGAATTTCCAGGATGAATCGAAAAGGGCGCCTAGTGTAACGCGGAATGATGCACAAGGCGATAGGGGTTTTTCGGTCAAGGCTAGCCCTTTTAACCCGGTAAAAGTAGAACTGGGATTTATCCTGTTGATTGCACTGCTTCTGATATTCAGTGTTCATCGAGTTTCCGAGAATAGCGCGATGCAACTGGCTATCCTGTCGGTGTACGGCTTGTGTGGGATGGGCTGGCTGGTGTTTCGAATCCGGCAAGTTGAACATCGTCTTAAAAACAAAGAAACGGACTAGTCATGGCACGTTCAAAAACCAGTGGCAAATGGCTTAAAGAGCATTTTGATGATGTTTATGTTAAGCGGGCCCAGCAGGAGGGCTGGCGATCGCGGGCGGTTTACAAGCTCATCGAAATTGATGAAAAAGACCACATTTTAAAAAGCGGTATGACGATCATCGATCTCGGTGCAGCACCCGGAAGCTGGTGCGAGTACGCCGCGAGGAAAATTGGTGATAACGGGAAAATCATTGCGCTGGATATCCTGCCGATGGATGCCCTGGCAGATGTCACATTTATTCAAGGGGATTTTCGCGAGCAGGAAGTCTATGACAGGCTGCTGAAGAGTCTCGGAAATACCCCGGTAGACCTTGTAATGTCCGATATGGCCCCCAATATCAGTGGAATGAAGGCCGTGGATCAGCCACGCGCCATGTATCTGGCTGAACTCACGCTGGATTTAGCTGACAAAGTATTGAAGGACGGTGGTGACCTGCTGATCAAGGTTTTCACCGGAGAAGGGCTGGATGACTTTAAAAAGGAGCTCCGTAAGCGGTTCAGGAAAATCCTGGTTCGCAAGCCCAAGGCCTCACGCCCGCGATCTCCCGAGATCTATTTACTGGCAAGAGGCTATAATGTGTAGTAACGTGTTGATTATACGAAATAGTTTATAAATATTGAGGTAGAACATTGAACGACCTGGCAAAAAATATCCTGTTGTGGGTAATCGTGGAGATCATCCTGATGTCGGTATTCAATTACCTGAGTACCACACGCCAGGAAAGTAAACTCAGTTATTCTGACTTCATGCAAATGGTTCAACAAAACCAGGTTAGCGAAGTTGAAATCAGTGGCCGGGTGATATCCGGTAGCATGCAGAATGGGAATTCATTTAGTACCTATAGCCCGGAAACAGATAACTCCGCCATGATCGGTGACCTGATGAAGCATGGTGTGCGCATCAATGCCAAGCCTCAAGAAACCTCTATCTGGACACAAATCTTCATTTCATGGTTCCCATTCTTATTAATAATCGGTTTATGGATTTTCTTCATGCGCCAGATGCAAGGTGGCGGCGGTGGCCGAGGCGCCTTGTCATTTGGTAAAAGCAAGGCTCGTCTGCTTGGTGATGATCAAATCAAGATCACCTTCAACGATGTTGCAGGTTGTGATGAAGCCAAG
>JARRJY010000095.1:837-10411 GCA_037388705.1 Gammaproteobacteria bacterium | reverse complement strand
TTTTTTCGCGATCAGGACCTGAAAATTTATTACCTGAAAGATCTTTTAAATGAAAATAATATCGTTCTTAGTTTTTTTCGCGGAGCATGGTGTCCCTACTGTGACCTGGAATTAAAAGCCCTCGCTGAAATTCATGGCCAGATTAAAGCAAAAGGTGCCAGGTTAATTGCCGTTTCACCTGAGCTGTACCAGTTCACTAAAGATGCTATCGAAAAGCACAAAATAGATTACCCGGTATATACTGACCTCGGCAACAAGGCAGCAGACGAATTTGGCCTGGTTTTTGAGTTACCTCCTAAACTTCGTGACATACACAAAATCCTCAATATTCACCTGAATGTATTAAATGGTGAACCCAGCTGGACGCTGCCGGTACCCGCCACATTTATTATCTCTAAACAGGGAATCATTGAATCGACTTATATCAATGCTGATTATACTTCCCGCATGGAGCCTGAAGATATACTTAAAGTTCTTGATACCTTACCCTCGTAGATTAATAAAAATTATTTCCAGTGGTGTATTAGTGAAAAATCTGAGCTTTTTATCATTGAAATGGTCTAATATTTATACTATTACTTTCGAATAACCATAATAATCAGAACTAAATTACAGCTATTCTTTTAGAATTATTTTATTCAATATCACAATTCTTAATTTCAACGGATGAAACGGGTGTCATTTTGAGTAAAAAGGAAGATGTCTTGTCTCTAAATCATGACTTGCGTAACCATATTAGTGTCGCATTTGGTTATCTTGAACTGTTACCCACAAAATTTCCTGAATTAAAAAATAATCATCATTTTAACCACGTAAAAAATGGTATGGCCCGTGCCATTGAAATCTCTGAAAATTTAAGCCTCGCGATAAATGATTGTCTTAATAATACTGAATTTAGCCCGGCTTCGAAAAAAACCGGCTTCGCAAGGATCAAGGTACAGGAATATCTCAACCATTCGACAACATCCATATATGAAGAATTATCTGAAGTCTACGATATTGATTTTAATGTAACGTTCTCAACAATTAACGATGATAAGTATGTTTATCTGAACCAGGAATCCCTGAAAAAAGCCCGGGAAAACATTATCACTAATGCCATAGCCGCAAAAGCTACTCATATTGATATTGATTTTGAAATGAAAAATTACTGCATAGTCGCAACTTTTAAAGACAACGGCAAGGGAATGACACAAGAGGACCTTGATAAACTCATGTTACAGCAACATGGTGATGGCATCCTTCATGGGCTGGGGACACAAAATATCCTGAAAACTATCGAGGAACATGGTTTTATGGTGTCGTATTCATCGCTGCCCAACATGGGAACAAGCATACGTTTGTTAATACCATACAACTAGATTAATAATAATTGCGATAAAAACAAGGCCATGAACAGGCGAGCTGTTCATGGCCCACAGTTATAGATTGACTAACAGTTATTCAAAAGGAGCTACACTGGAGCGTTTCTCCCAACTCGCCTTCAATGCATAATTTTTACCGCGTGCATCTGTTTTCTTGCTTACCATACTTGGCTGCTGTTTTTCGGCAACTTTGGGCTGTGGTTTTTTATTAACTTTTTTCTTCACCACGGGCTGATTATCTTTTTTTGTTTTTGGCTTGTAATCACTTTCGACTGGAACTGCGGCATAGTCACCATCATCATATTCGCCATCATCCAACTGATCGATTTCTTTCGAGGATTGAATAATTTCCTGAAACGTCATTTTGACCCGCGGTTTTTCTTGGTCAGCCATAACCGGACTTACCAGGCAGAGACTACCTACCAGTAAAAACATCTGTGAAACTTTTACCATTTCTTGCCTCCATGGGGAGTAGTTTTACGTTATTAGAATTGAGCCGTAAGGGGGTGCTGGAAAAGCTCGCGTTGAATACTTTATCGACAGATCCCGTCAAGACTTTACAAAAATCATGGGAATTAGAATCGACAAGATAACTGCGATTTATCCTGTTGATTTCACAGTGTTTTACAAGAAAAATTCTTTGTTATAAGGAGAAAATCTGTTTTCAAATATTCAGATTCAGGCATTTTTAAACGTAAAACTTACTATATCGTCAATTTGACTGGCACCAGAAATCAACATCATTAGTCGATCAAGCCCTAATGCAACACCCGCACAGCCAGGTAAGCCGCCTTGTTCCAGTGCTATCAAAAAGTTTTCATCAATGCTAACAGGTTGTTTACCTCGCTGTTGACGTTGCTGATTATCCCTTTCAAATCGCTGGCGTTGTTCTTTTGCCTCGGTGAGTTCGTGGAAACCGTTAGCCAGTTCCATTCCATTTATATAGAGCTCGAACCGTTCTGCCACATTACCCTGAATACGTGCCAGCGAAGCCTGTAAGGTGGGGAAATTATATATAAATACCGGGCAGTTTTTTGGCATGGCCGGTTCAATCACATGGGTCATCAGAATATCCAGCCAGGCATTTTTATCCTCATCAAGACCGATGACTTCCGGGCAGTTCTGTTCTGCTGCTGATAGTTTTAGTTGTTCAACAGTTGATGTATGAGGATTTAAACCCAGTTGTTGTTCAAAAAGTTGCTGATAACTGAATGATTGTGTTTCCTGTAATTCCAAACTTTCATTCAATAAATCCCTGACCAGATCATCTACTTCCTGCATTAACTGGTAATGATCAAAGCCCACCCGGTACCATTCCAGCATGGTGAACTCGGGATTATGTTGTTTGCCCTGCTCGCCACGGCGAAATACCTTGCACACCTGGTAGATGGAACCACTACCCGCCGCCAGTAATCGCTTCATGGTAATTTCCGGCGAGCCCCTGCCAGTTGAAACCCGGATCACTGACCCGGAAGCTGTCGATATTTGGATCAGTGGTACCGGCACGTGACATCATCGGTGTTTCCACTTCCAGCACATCGCGCACGGAAAAAAACGTTTGCAGCTTTTGCAGTATGCGGGCTCTTTGTTTGAGTACCTCCAAACTGGCAGATGGCTGCCAGTTCACATCTTCACTCATGGATTAGTCCTTGGCACGACCCACGTATTCACCGGTACGGGTATCCACCTTGATTTGCTCACCGATATCAATGAACAAGGGTACACGCACCACGGCCCCGGTATCACAGGTAGCTGGTTTACCACCACCACCGGAAGTATCACCACGTACACCGGGGTCGGTTTCGGTCACTTCCAGGATAACGAAGTTAGGCGGCGTAATCGCTATTGGGACACCGTTCCAGAGCGTGACGGTGCACATGTCCTGTTCTTTAAGCCACTTGATGTTCTCACCCACGGCTTTCTCGTCGGCACCAACCTGCTCGAAGCTGTCCGGGTCCATGAAGTACCATGCCGTACCATCGTTATACAGGTACTGCATATCCGTATCCATGACATCAGCCGCTTCCACCGATTCACCGGATTTGAAAGTCTTTTCCAGCACGCGGCCGGTAATCAGGTTGCGAATTTTTACCCGATTAAAGGCCTGGCCCTTGCCAGGCTTAACAAACTCGTTTTCAATAATGCTGCAGGGATCACCATCCATCATGATTTTGAGACCGCCGCGAAACTCATTGGTACTATAACTGGCCATGAACACCTCGAATCAAACTAAACTGCCCTGCAAACTGCCCTACAGATCCCCTGTTATTACAGGTGCTGCCAATACATCTTGAATTTGAGGAACAACCAGATGCCTATTCTGAAGATCCCGTGGGTGACCTGGATGCCATGCCAATTCCCGGCCTGTTACACAAGTATCACGGCCGGGTATTGCTGATCACCACCCCAGCCTGTGCCATCCATTGTCGTTATTGTTTCCGCCGCCATTACCCATACCAGGATGCCCATTATCGGCCTGAATTCTGGCAAGACGCCCTTAATTACATTCAAAGCGATGAAACTATCGAGGAAGTGATTCTCAGTGGTGGTGATCCGCTAAGTCTTTCCAATCAACGACTGACTGGCTTGCTGGAGCAACTGGCAACAATTAACCATCTCAAACGCCTGCGTATTCATAGCCGTTTCCCGGTTGTACTCCCGGAAAGAGTGGATGTCGAACTACTAACCCTGTTAACAAGCAGCCACTTACAAACCGTGATGGTGATTCATTGTAACCATGCCCAGGAACTGGATCACGAGGTCATAAAAGGTCTGCAACGAATTACTGCCACTGGCATTCGAATACTGAACCAGGCTGTATTGCTTAAAGGGATCAATGATGATGTCCATGTGCTAAAGCACTTGAGTGAAAGCCTTTTTGAAGCCGGGGTATTACCCTATTACCTGCACCAACTGGATAAAGTCAGTGGCGCCGCCCATTTTGCCGTACCAGCTGAACAGGCTATTGAATTTGAACGGGAATTACGCCAACTGCTGCCGGGTTACCTGGTGCCACGACTCGTCATCGAACAGGCTGGAAAACCGTCCAAATTACCGCTTGGTGAATTTCCGGCCCAATAAACAAAAAACTGAAAAATAGCCCTTTCAGGTATGCTTAAAAGTGCGACGATTTGTAATGATTGTGTCATAATTCCAAGAAATGTAGTCTAAGTATGCGATTATACTTGGTTTTTTAAATGGCTTAACTTGAGAGAGGGTGACAAGTGAGCAGGTCCATCAGGCTTGAGCTACCCGTGCGCAGCAAGCCAGGCAAAGACAATTTCAACATCAAAACCAGGAAGGTTGAGCAGTGGATAAGTGCCCTGCCGATGGCAAACCTGGGGGAAACGGCTCGCCTTATTTACTCTGCCCTCACTGAAACCAACTCTTTGAATTATTCTGCCCAGGACAGACTGGCCTTCCTGGAAAAACTTCGAGAACCGGTTCAATACGTCACCGACTCGATGAAAAAACATTTTGTTGGCATCACTTTTCCATTACCTGAAAAAAACTACAAGGTTGCCGCAGCAACCCGTGAAATTTTTAATGCCATGGCAACAGCTTATAAAATTGCTCTGGATGATATTTCAAACAGCAACTCACTATTTACAGATAAAAAACCGTTAGCTTTGGTGCTTCATCGCGCGATCAGTTACAGCAACCGGGTATTGTTAAGCGCGTACCAGGTTTATGCTCCCTATCCTAAAAATACCTGGTATGAGTTACACCAGTTATACCGATTTGCTGAGAGTCGCAAGATACTGAAACTGGCCATAACTGATGAACAACATTGTTATGTTAAAAAGACAACGATTGTTGATGAATACCTGCGTGCACTATTACTTGCACTGACCTCACCCTATCGTCTTCGCCTGGGTGAAATTGGCAAAGTGAATGATTCCCTGGAACGCTGGACCAGCCATTGTCGATTGTTATCCTTTGATGATGCTGACTTTGATAACAACAGAAATTATTTTGTCACCAGTCTCGACCATGATATCCCGCCATACCCAATGTCACTAGCGGACACAAATAGCCCCACCCGTAATGGCAGTACTATTTTTGATACTACAAAAGGCGACGATGCCCGGGTTATTGATACCCGCGAGCTGGCTTCGGTGTTGAAGAAAGAAATCAAGGAAAACCGTGATGTTGTCACAACCACCCTCACCGGGATCGATATGTCGCGTCCCAACCTGTCACAGGATTTGCTGAAACGTTTATTTGTTGCCTGGGGCCTGACAAGCAAACGACATTTTCCACGTAGTGATAAACAGGAGAAAGTCAAAATTACACTTGGCCTGAGCGCTACACACGACTTCATTAGCCAGCGAAATAAACGTAAAAATGATCAGCCTACCACGGATAAAAAGAAGCCCAGCTTCGATAATGTTGCTCACTTCAAGAGTTCCGAGGTAATCGATCTAAACGATGAACAGCCTGACGTATGGAACATGGTTTATCCCAATTCTGAAACCACGAATTATGAATTTCCTGCTCAAGGCCTGGGGCAGGAGGTGAGAAAAGGACTGACCCAGATCAAAACTCACGAGGAAGAACTCAAACCAAAGTACCGGGTAGATGACTGGGTCATTCTGAATGAGAGTGCCAATGGTTACTGCATTGAACGCCTCAATGGTGTAAACGCTACCGTGCAAGTGGGTGAGCTGATTGGAATCAAGCGCGCTATCAATGGCAACAGCTGGAAATGGGGAATCGGGGTTATTCGCTGGATGCGCTTTGGTGACAACAATAACCTGCAAGTAGGTATTGAAATGATGAACCCTGATGCAGCCGCAATCGGCCTGCGTTCGACTTCCGGGAAAGATAGTTATCAGCGCACCCTGATGTTACCGGCCCTGAGTGCCATCAATCAGCCAGCTACCCTGATAACAGGCCCGGTACCCTGGCGGGAAGGCAACCGGGTAACTTTGAGGATCCTGGGTAAGGAAATGCCTGTCACCCTGACAAAATCTATTCAGAATACCGGTCATTTTGCCCAGTTCCAGTTCAGCATGGAAAACGAAACGTCGAAAGAATCAACCTCACATCAAACCAGCATGGATGATAAAGATTTATCCAATGTCTGGAGCTCCCTCTAGAATTATCCCTGAATTTTCTTCAATTTTTCAGGTATTTGCCGATATATTTAGCACAAGCTTAGAGCATATGCTTGCAAATTGCAGACTCTGGATGACATCATTAGGGCCTGATGGACAAAAACAATAAATACTGGACTATTTGAGTGTGAGTGAACAAGACCTGATCAGAATCCTTACGATCTTTGATACCTCTGAAGAAGCAGAATCACTGATTAACCTATTACGAAATGCAGGTCATATCGTGAGAGATCTTCGTGTCGAGGATGATGAAGATATGGAAAAAGCACTCGAAGATAACCCGATTGATTTGATTCTTGCGAAACAGACTTTGCCGCTCTTCAGCGCCAAAAAAGCCCAGGAACTGTTAAGCCAGTCTGGCCGTGATATTCCCCTGGTAGTTATTACACCACCGGGGAAAGAGGCCACAGCAATCGATGTTTTGAATATTGGTGCACGAGACACCGTTGCAACTGATCAGGCAGAACGTTTTAAACATATCGTGGCCAGGGAATTGTCTGATCTGCATGACCGCCGTGCCTATCGCCTTAATGAAAAGCTGCTTCGTGAAACTGAAAAACGTGCCAGGGATCTGATTGATAGTTCACGCGATGCCATTGCCTATGTGCATGATGGCATGCATATTTATGCCAACAAGGCTTATTTAAAAATGTTTGGCTACGAGGAACTGGAAGATATTGAAGGTATGCCGATCCTCGATATGGTCGGTTCTGAAGACCATGGCAAACTAAAAGAATTTCTACGTAATTATTCTAAAGGCCAGACGCAGGAAGATTCCATTGATGTTCATGGCCAGAATGTTGAAGGTGACGCCTTCAAAATCACCATGGAATTTTCCAGTGCCAGTATGGAGGGCGAATCATGTTCACAAATCATTATTCGCGACCAGGCTGACAGCAAGGAACTGGAAAAACAACTCACCGCGCTCAGCAAACAGGATTTATTAACCGGCCTGTTTAACCGCAATTATTTTATTGAACAGGTTGAAAAACTGGTTTCTTATGCAGTGGAAGGAAAAACAAAGGGAGGGATTCTTTATATAACGCTGGATAAGTATGATGATCTGAAAGAGAAGATTGGAATTTCCGGAATTGACATGCTGCTAACGGATACCTCCGCAATATTAAAAGAAAAACTTGAAAATAAAGGTGTCCTGGCACGTTTTGAAGGCCCGGTATTTACCTTCATGTTAAATAACGTTGACCAGAAGCAGCTTGAAAAAGCTGCCGATTTTGTCTGCAAGCTGATCAGTGATCATATCTCTGATATTAACGGTATGTCCGTCAATACGACAGTAAGTATCGGTATAGCAACCGTTAATGAAACGACTACCAGTGCCAACGAATGTATAGAACGTGCGGAAAAAGGTTGCCATGCTGCACAAAAAACCGGGGGTAACCAGCATTTTGTCTTTAACCCTGCTGTAGAAGAGCTTGAAGAGAAAGAAGAAATGATTGCCTGGCAACAGCGCATCAAGGTAGCTCTTAAAAATAACCACTTTAAACTGTTATTCCAGCCGATTGTCAGCCTGCATGGTGATACCGGTGCCCACTATGAAGTGCTGTTGCGCATGCTTGATGAAACCGGGCAGGAAGAAGTGAACCCGGGCGTCTTCATGGCCGCCGCCGAAACCTCTCAACTCACGAATTTTATTGACCGCTGGGTAATTGCCAACTCACTGGCTGCACTGGCTGGAAAAATAAAACAGGGACAACCTACCCGCATGTTTATCAAGTTGTCTATCGGTTCGCTGGTTGATAGTGAGTTTTTACCCTGGATAAGCGATCGTTTGAAAAATATGCGTATGGACAACAGCAATATCGTGTTCCAGGTTTCTGAATCCACTGCCCTGAACCATGTTAAACAGGCTAAAGTTGTTCTAGAAGGATTACGTCAACTAGGATGTCGTGTTGCGCTGGAAAACTTTGGTACCGAACAAAATACTTACCAGGCATTGAAGTACTTCAAAGTTGATTACATCAAGTTCCATCCGGATATCATGAAAGGTCTGATCCAGAACGCCGAAAACCAGGAAAAAATCAAAACCATCTCGGATGAAGTCAGTAACCAGAATATTCAGACCATCGCCGCTTATGTAGAAGATGCGAACAGCCTGGCTATTCTATGGCAAAGCAGTATTAACTTTATTCAGGGTCACTTCCTGCAGCAACCTGAAGTGGAAATGAACTACGACTTCAGTGAAGGCTTTTAAATAATTCTTTAATATAGCGCAAGCTATGCTATCAAATTACTCGCAATACTCATTTACTAAATAAGCTTTCGCTCTCGCCCATCCATGGGCTTCACGATATAAGTTCATCCATGCACAAAACTCCACTTAATCTAGGACATGCGAAACAAGACCGTCTGCTAACTTCGGCTCAAACCAGGTTGACTTGGGTGGCATCACTTCATTGGCATCAGCAACCGCCATCAGGTTATCCAGGCTGGTTGCAAATAGTGAGAATGCTACCTGCATTTCACCGCTATTTACGCGTTTTTCCAGTTCAGACAAGCCACGAATACCACCAACAAAATCAATACGTTTGTCACGACGAGGATCATCAATTCCAAGGATGGGTTCAATCAGGTTATTTTGTAGCAAACTGACATCAAGCCTGCCAACAGGATCAGTGGGAATCCTCTCCTGTTTTATAGCCAACCTGTACCACTTGCCTGACAGGTACATACCAAACTCACCTGCCTGCCGGGGTTTATACGCTTCTCTCACCTCTTCAACACTGAATGCCGAATCAACTTTATTAAGAAATTCGCTCTCAGATAAGCCATTCAGATCTGTAATCACCCGGTTATAGTCGAGAATATTCATCTGGTTATCCGGGAAAATTACCGACAAGAAATAATTATAACTTTCATCACCCGAATGTTGTGGGTTGTTTTGCTTACGCATGGCAGCAATACGTGAGCCTGCAGCTGAACGATGATGGCCATCCGCAATGTATAAACAATCCATTGCATCAAATGTCGAGGTAATAATATCGATGATATGTTTGTCATTTACCACCCAGATAGTGTGCTGTACACCATCATCGGCAGTCAGATCGTACTCGGGTGTTTGTAGTACTATTT
>JARRJY010000095.1:0-827 GCA_037388705.1 Gammaproteobacteria bacterium | reverse complement strand
AGTTCATCAATCACCTGGTTATGGCGGTAAGTCAGGAATACGGGGCCAGTTTGTGCATTAAGAGCATCAATCTGCCTGACCCTGTCATCTTCTTTGTCAGGGCGCGTAAATTCATGTTTACGGATACGGTTTGTATCATAATCAGCAACTGAAGCTACAGCAACTAGGCCAACCTGCTTGTGACTGCCCATAATTAACTGGTAAATGTAATAACACTCTGTTTCATCCTGAAACAGGATTTGTTCATTCAAAAGTTTATTAAGATTTTCGGCACCTTTTTGATATACCTTTTCATCAAAAGGATCTGTACCTTCTGGTAAATCTATTTCAGGCTTGGAAATGTGCAGAAAACTGTATTCCCTTCCTTTTGCACGTTCCCTGGCTTCTTCCGTATTTAACACGTCATAAGGAGGAGCAATTACATCACTGGCAAATTGTTTTTTTGGTCTCAAGCCTGCAAATGGTTTTATTAAAGGCATATCTTTCCCTCGCCATTATTATTTTATCTGTTTATAACAATTATACGATTATCATTGATAATCAGTGCCAATCTTCTTTTAATGCAGCTATACGCTCAGTTAATGGTGGATGACTAACAAACAGACGTTTTATACCCCGACCAATCTGCCCTGATATCCCGAAGGCACCTATTTCATCCGGAAGATCGTTATGTTCCCGTACGGCTTTCAGACAGGATAGTGCTGATTGCATCTTGTGTAATCCCACTGTATCTGCTGCCCCTTTATCTGCACGAAACTCCCGCCATCTGCTAAACCACATTACTAGCATTGTTGCCAGCAAACCCCAGGTAAGTTGCAACACAGACC
>JARRJY010000094.1:0-6098 GCA_037388705.1 Gammaproteobacteria bacterium | reverse complement strand
CCTGTGGGTGACTACTCGCTGCTCAGTTTCCGGTTTCAGAGTTCATCATTCTGGCAGAGTTCAAGTGGTAGTACTACCTTTGACACTCTTTTGAAACCGCGAAAAGGATATGAGTACGATATATATGCCAGGTACGTCAATGGAATATATAACGTTGATATAACTGAATATTATAAAGGCAGGAAAAAGCGACACATTTCTCCCCGCGAATTACATGAATGCAGAAGATAGTGAATTATTTTTTTCTCTTTGCCGAGATTAAGTATAATTCCTTAAATGAGTAGCAGAATCATTTATTCCCTGGTTGAGTCACCCGCACATCCCAAGTTCTCCGGTTTATATCAACGGCTAGGCTTTGAGGAGGTCAGGCTCTCTTCGTCGCGAAAAGCGATGAGCGAATTAAAAAAGACCCCCCCTGACTTTGTGGTAGCCGAATTCTTCTATGGCTATGGCAACAACTACGCGGGAATTAATATTAGTAACCTGGATGTGTTTTTACATGCCCAGAGAAGATATGCCCCGGAAGCAAAAGTCATCGTGCTGGTTGAGAAACCAGAGCGTCAGTACGTGGATAAGCTTATGGAGTTATTCAGTATCCACGAGGTACTGGTTTACCCGGTTGCCGAAAAACAAATGGAAGCAGCTTTAGGCTGATTCCTTTTCGTCTTCTGAACGCTTACCAAACCAGAAGTCACGGTCCATTTCCAGGAATTCGGTGTAATGCAGGTAATGGGAACCGTCGCAGGAAAATGTCAGTCCGACCATGCCATTGACGATATTCATTGATGCTGAACGCAGGTAAACGGTTTCATCTGCATTACGCAGCATCTTGAACATATCAAGGATATCCTTGATTTTTTCTTTGGGGATCGTTGCACGTTCAGTATAGGGAACACGTGGGAATGCCAGGCAACTTTCCGGATCGAGTATGTCATCCACCATGTGGATTTTATAATCATAAGGATCCTGAACATGCCAGAAACTCATGCGCGAACTGGAGAAATGAATTTTGAAATGGAATACACCATGTTCAACAATCATATCAAGAATGACATCCATCACGTCATCAAGTCTCGCATCCATGGCGCTTTTAACTCGTTCCTGCAGGAACAGTGTGCCACGAATAGCAGGATCGCCTTTGTACTGGCGCCATCCCTTCGAGGAAATTTCAGTAGGTTGCTCAACCGGTAGCTTATCAACATCAAAGTCAGCTGCAATGAAGCCCAGTACCTTGTCACTTTTGTTCACGGCCTGCATAACTGTGATACAGGATTTCATGTTATGGGTACTGATATAAACCGGTGATATGGTATAGCCTTTGTATGGCAGGGTACCTTCCATGAACGGGCGGCCATTCATGTCTCGACCACGCCACTTTTCATCTCGATAATCGGTTTCAACATTGGAAGAAATAATTATGCCATTGGTATCGACGGCAAAAATCAGGTCACAGTATGGTAAGTCGACCATGGCCGCCTGCAAGGCATCATCAAGACGATCAGCATCTTCCCAGGCTTCAGCACAGGCTGTAGCCAGTTTTGCCATAGGCGCTTCAGCCAGTTTGGCGAGAGCAGATTTTTTATAGGTAATGACCTGTTTAACCCAGGATGATGATGACATATGTTTTACCAGTTGTTTGTTACGGTTCCGTGTCTACTGCGACAGAGTACATTTTAACGCATCTGAGTGACGACGTTATGACAACGCGTTCATAATTCTCTTTAGTCGTATGTTACCATGTCCGCATAAATTATAACCCAAGACACCGGTGATCATGGCGAAATCTAAACAGGCGTATAGCTGTAGCGAATGTGGTGCACAATCTGCCAAGTGGGCAGGACAATGTGGCGATTGTGGTGCATGGAATACGCTGGTAGAGGTGGTCGCGGTTACCCCGGTGAAAAATAACCCACGTTTTTCAGGTTTTGCTGGTGATGCCAGCCTAAACCAGGTGCAAATGCTGGATCATGTTAAGCCGGATGATGTATTACGCAATCTTACCGGTATCGAGGAGTTTGATCGGGTTCTGGGTGGTGGCCTGGTACCGGGTTCGGTAGTGTTAATCGGTGGTGATCCGGGTATCGGTAAATCTACCCTGTTATTGCAGACCGTGGTGTCCATGGCGCAACAACAAAAAACGCTCTACATTACCGGTGAAGAATCCTTGCAACAGGTGAGCATGCGCTCACATCGTCTTGGTTTACCGGGTGAGGATGTACAGTTGCTGGCAGAGACCCGGGTTGAAAATATTATTGCTACTGCCGAAAAAGAAAAACCCCAGGTACTGGTGATTGATTCTATCCAGACGGTTTATACCGATTTAATTCAATCTGCGCCCGGTGCTGTTGCGCAGGTCAGGGAGAGTGCTGCCCAGCTGGTACGTTATGCAAAGCAGACTGGCACCGCGCTGTTTTTAGTCGGCCATGTCACCAAGGAGGGAACATTAGCCGGACCACGTGTACTGGAACACATGGTGGATACAGTTCTTTATTTTGAAGGTGATAGTGGCAGTCGTTTCCGGCTGATACGTGCTATTAAAAACCGTTTTGGTGCCGTCAATGAGCTTGGTGTGTTTGCCATGACGGACAAGGGCTTGCGCGAGGTTAGCAATCCATCAGCCATATTTTTGTCACGTCATGAAGATGCTGTACCCGGTAGTGTCATCATGGTAACACTGGAAGGTAGTCGACCATTACTTGTGGAAGTCCAGGCCCTGGTGGATGAAAGCCATCTTTCTAATCCACGCCGTGTTACGACCGGCCTTGAACATAACCGTCTCGCTATGTTGCTGGCAGTTCTGAACCGTCATGCGGGTATTTTTACTTCTGATCAGGATGTGTTTGCCAACGTGGTTGGCGGGGTTCGAGTAACAGAAACAGGTGCTGACCTGGCTGTGTTACTGGCCATCATGTCCAGTTTGCGTAACCAGACTTTGCCACAGGATCTTGTTGTCTTTGGTGAAGTTGGACTGGCTGGTGAAATTCGTCCTGTCTCCAATGGGCAGGAACGATTACAGGAAGCCGTAAAGCATGGTTTTAAACGTGCACTGGTTGCCAGGGCTAATCTGCCAAGAGAAAAAATAGCGGGGCTTGAGGTAATTGGTGTATCGAGACTGGAAGATGCGCTTAAACAGGTTTAGCCGTTATTAAACACCACTTGTACTCTTTAAATTCTATTCAAGATAGAACTGCATTTTGATATTTCCAATCTGGATAATATCACCATCATTAAGCTTTTCAGTTTTATCACCAATGGGCGTATTTCCAACCAGTGGTGCTTGCTTTCCTTCCAGGTGTGAAATGAAATAGCCTTCATTACGCTTGGCAATAATTGCTGTTGCCACGCCAGGTTTACCCAGGTTAGTCATTGCCCGGTTCAGGCTCATGGTTTTACCAAGGTTGGCACCACTCATGATTTGCAGGAACCCTGCACGTGTTTCCATTTCAGACGTCGTGGGTTCTTCAGTTTCTATTACTGGTTGCTCTTCCACTTTTGGCTGCGGGGGCGGAGGAGCGGCTGAAGGCATATCCTCAACTTGTTCATATTTATAAGTTAAGGTGTGTTTGCCAACGCGGATCAAGTCACCATCTTTAAGGGTGTGTTCCGTGATTTTGTTCTGGTTTACAAAAGTACCATCCGGAGAACCAAGGTCAACAATGGTCGAGGTTTGATCCTCGGTATCAATACGGGCATGTTGAGCCTGTAGCGCCAGGCTATCAATGTGGATGGTACAACTCGGATCGCTCCCAATGAGCATACTCCCTTTTAGTACGGGATATACTTTGAGTACTCTATCTTTAAAAGAAAGCGTCAGTTTTGACACCAGCGAACTCCGAAAAAATCTATATATATCTGAGGATTATAGACCGTATTTAATGCAGATGTACAACTTTGCAGGCGTAGGCCAACAGGTTTGGCCATTTGTCGGAGTTTTGCAATCGTCTATCAGGAAAACAATGGCCGGAATGCCTAATTATTGTCCACGTTGTCAGGCTTTTGCCAGTTGGGATCAATATGGACCGTTTTGACTGCATTCTGGGTAGTTTGCACAATTTCAATCGGGTATTCGTTATTGAGCAACATACTGGTACCTTGCTCGGGAATGTGCTCGAGATACTCGATAATCAGCCCATTCAGGGTTTTCGGACCTTCAACCGGTAAATCCCAGTTCATAATCTTATTAAGATCACGCAGGGTCGTGCTGCCATCGACCAGGTAACTGCCATCTTCCTGAATATGGATATCGCGATTCAAATCGGATGGGTCCGAGGTGAACTCGCCAACAATTTCTTCCAGAATATCATCCAGTGTAATCAGCCCCTGGATATCACCATATTCGTTAACGACCAGTGCATTTCGGCGTCGTTCGCGCTGGAAATTAAGAAGCTGGGTGTTTAATGGTGTACTCACAGGCACATAGTAAATATCCCGCATCAAGGTCTTAAGGCCATCAATGTCTGATTCAGCCTGTTTAAAAAACTGTACCACGTCACGCATATGTATCATGCCGCGAACTTGATCAATGTCACCTTCAAAAACGGGCAGGCGGGTATGCTGGGTTTCCGTCAGTTGCTTGACGATGTCAATCCAGTCATCTTCAAGATCGATCCCGGTGATTTCATTTCTCGGGATCATGATGTCTTCGACGGTGACTTTTTCCAGGTCCAGAATACCCAGTAACATTTGTTGGTGACGTTGTGGAATCATGGTGCTGGCTTCATTGACAACAATGCGTAGTTCTTCCGAGCTCAGCGCGCTGGCAGTTTGTTCCAGTGGAATTCGCAGGATTTTGAACAGCCCCTGGGTTGCCAGGTTTACCAGCCAGACAAATGGATAAAACAGTTTTAATAATGGCTCAAGGATAAACGAAGATGGCAGGGCAAAACGTTCGGGATGGATAGCGGCGATGGTTTTGGGTGTCACCTCGGCAAAAATCAATATAATTGCGGTCAGGAAGAAAGGTGCTGCCAGCACACCGGCTTCTCCCCATAAGCGAAAGCCAATAATGGTTGCCAACGATGCGGCCAGAATATTGACGAAGTTATTACCCAGCAGGATGAGGCCGATCAGTTTCTCAGGTTTTTCTAACAGGCGTAAGGCGCGTAGTGCTCCCTTGTGTTTACTATCGGCAAGGTGACGCAGACGATAACGGTTCAGGCTCATCAGCCCCGTTTCTGATCCAGAAAAGAAACCTGATACAAATATAAGAAGAACAAGTGCACCAATTAGCACACTAAGCGGAATGTCGTCCAATCGGGGATAAACCTCGTGTGATTTTAATATTTGATATTACGAAGCAAAAGTGTAGTTGAGTCAAGGGATTAACCGGTATTGAGGTACCAGGAAGTTACCGCTGGCTACCGGTTTAAGACCAACTCGATGACAAATTTACTGCCGAAATAAGCCAGCATTAGAAGGATAAAGCCACTGATGGTCCAGCGGATCGCAGTTCGGCCACGCCAACCAAACTGGAAGCGGCCCCAGAGTAAAATACCGAATAAAAACCAGGCACCAAAAGACAGCACGGTCTTATGAACCAGGTGCTGGGCCAGGATGTTTTCCAGATAGAACAGTCCACTTGCCAGGGAAATGGTTAAAACGGAAAAGCCGAGTCCAATCATGGAGAATAACAGGGTTTCCATGGTTTCCAGGGGAGGCAAAGCACGAATAAAGCCTCCGGGTTGTTTATTGTGAAGATGGCGTTCCTGGATCGAAAGTAAAATTGCCTGCACGACGGCAATGCTGAGCATGCTGTAAGCAAGAATTGACATCAGGATATGAAATTCGAGTCCGGCTGGTAAATTACGGGTCAGGTATACCGGCTGATTAAGGCCTTCAGCCAACCCAAGACTGAGGGCTGCAAATGGAAATACGACTATTCCCAGGCATTCTACCGGCTGCTTAAACGTAGACAGAATTAGCAGCAAACCTATCAACCAGCCGACCAGCGAGAGGATACTGAAAAAACCAACATCAATAGTCTGGGCAGTGAAACTGGTATGGTATATGACCAGCAGGTGCAACAGGCTGGCTATCGACGCCATGATCAGTACCCGGTTTTTCCCATCAGCGGGGTCAGAGGTTTTTAAACGCTTTAT
>JARRJY010000093.1:1768-8220 GCA_037388705.1 Gammaproteobacteria bacterium | reverse complement strand
GCCCAGCAACAAAATGCCGAGTTACTGATTGATTCACTCGACACGCATGATAATGAACATTCGTTATCTGTCCAGCTAACTCACAAACTTGAATTGTTACCTGGCTGGCTGGCAGCCATCTACAATGAACAGGGGTATGTACGCTGGCAGTCAGGTCAAGGGGATTTACCAGTTATCGATCGGTTGCACATCCAGGGACAGGAAAATCATCGCCAGATGGCAGTAAAAACGCTTGGTGGAAAAGAATGGGGTGTTAGTTATTTTCCGTTAAGAAATAGTGATAAGTCGCAGGCAAAGGTAGTGGCACTTGCTGCGCCACTCACATTGGTACAACAAGAAATTCAGTTAGTGGTTAACCTCGTATCAGGTGTTGCCATCATTATTGGTGTAATTTTCTGGATTGCTGTCAGGTTGAAGACTCAATCGTTAAAGGCAGAAATTCGCAGCTATATCCGCCATCACCGCAAGGAACTCACCCATGACAAGCTTACCGGGCTACGTAACAGGGAAATATTGCTCGATAGAATAGAGCATGGACTTGAGCAGGCTAAACGCAACCGGAGTCTGGTTGCTGTTTTATATATAGGGCTGGACAGGTTTAAGGAAATCAATGCGAGTTTAGGTCATGCTGCGGGTGATCAGTTATTACGTTGCTACGCATCAAGACTTACCGCTGTCAGCCGGGCTAGCGACACACTGGTGAGAGTAGAAGGTGATGAGTTTGCACTGTTAATAACCGGGGTTAAAAATACAGAAGAGATCGAACATATTGCTAACCGTGTTGTAAAAATATTCAGGACGCCGGTTGAGCTGAGTGACAAGCAATATTCTGTATCCGCCAGTATAGGTATTGCCCTTGATGAACAATACAGTGTGAACAATGAGACATTGGTACTTAATGCCTATGCCGCGATGAAAGAAGTGAAGAAACAGGGCGGTGGAAATATATACCAGTTCTTCGTCAGAGAAATGAAAAAAGAGCCTGTTAAACAGGCAAGTAAAGAAGCCGAGCTTTACAGGGCACTGGATAATGAAGAGTTTCGCCTATATTACCAGCCGCAGGTAGATATGGCATCCGGTACGATTAAAGGTATGGAAGCAATACTGCGCTGGCAGCACCCACACCGAGGACTGGTATCACCAAATGAGTTTATTCCTTTCCTGGAAGAAACGGGTCTTATTGTTACGGTTGGGGAGTGGGTTTTAAGGGAAGCCTGCCGAGTCAGTAAGCTCTGGCAGAATGAAGGGTTGCCAGCTGTCCGGGTATCCGTCAATGTTTCACCCGTTCAGTTAAAACAACAGGGGTTTGCCGAGCTGGTTAAGGAAGTACTGGACAGTTCGGGTCTTGATCCTGCTCACCTCATGATGGAAATGACGGAAAGCTGCCTCATGGCTGATGATGAAAATATCGTTCATCTGCTTAATGAACTCAAAAAACTTGGTGTATCTATTTCCGTAGATAATTTCGGTAGTGGATATTCCTCATTAAGCCGTTTAAAACGTTTCCCTGTCGATATGCTGAAAATTGATCGGTCTTTTATTACCAACCTGCAGGATCGGCAGGGCAATGATAATGCTGACATTGTTTCGGCTATCATGGCGTTATCCCATAGCCTGCAGCTGGAGGTGGTGGCAAAGGGGGTTGAAACGCAGGAGGAGCTGGAGTATTTGAATGCACTGGGTTGTTGCACTATCCAGGGCTTCCTCTATAGCCAGCCGGTATCAGCATACGAGTTCCAATCCTTGCTGCGAGCATCAACGGGGCAGGACGAAAGCCTGGTACCTGCACAGACAGCCTAAAATCAGTAACTTACCTACTTTTTACCGATAGTGCCGCCTGTTTATCCCTGCTATTTTCTAGCACACAGTGATTTTGTAGTGGCTAATTTTCCCGTCGGGTTAATAACCCAACAGAATGTACGAGTGTGACAGACTGCACATTTTTGGGGCAAACTCTGTCTTAGAATTAACGCACAAAAATAATTACCACGTAGTTTTCATTTCTACGAACCAAATTGAATAATAAAAAAGAGGGTTGGACTCATGGCCATGTTGATCCAATATGCTAATGGTGTCCCTGCAATAAAGTTTTCGCTGGAAGATCTAAAGACCCATATAGGCAGAGGTCTGGACTGTGACATCTGTGTTATCGACAAGTATGTCAGCAAGGAACACGCAGTTATCGAAGCCAGGCAAAGCAGTTCGGATGAACGCAGACATCACTATTACATTCGGGATTTAAACAGTACCAATCATACTTATGTCAACGACATGCCTGTGAAACAGGCATTACTGAGAGACAAGGACATCATTCGTATCGGAGAAGAGGAATTTGTTTTCGAATGTAATGCTGAAGAAGAAAAGCTGGCGGCAAAATTGAAAGCATTCCCTGGCCAGGAAGATACCCTGGAAAAACTTAAAGTCACCATTCAGCAACAACCAGAGCAAAACACGCGATTCAGTCGTCGTCTGCGTCTTCTCTAACTATTTGCTACCGCCTGTTTTAATTTTTCTGCAAATAGCTGGGTAGCCGGCCCTGGATATTCCTGCTGAACAAAAGCCATATGTAATGGTACCCGGTACGTGGCTCCTTCACGCAGTGGTATGGCTTTCAGTGTACCTGCCTTTAATTTGTCTTCAATTTTATGGCTTGGCAGCCAGCAAAATCCCATACCATGTATAACCGTTTCAATCGCAGTATCAATATGACTTACCAGCCAGCGTTGTTCGGTATTCTGCCAGCCCACGTTCTGGCTATGTGTATGCCCGGAATCACGAATTATGACCTGTAATTCGGCGCGTAGCTGTTTTGCGGTTACCGCTTCTCCCAGTTGATTAAGCGGGTGGTCCGGGTTAGCTACGGCAATAAATTCAATATCTAGTAAGTGCTCACTCATGTATTCAGCCGGCAGGTTAGCGCCTATAACCAGGTCAGCCGTTTTTTCCAACAGGGCATCTTCTGCACCTGAAAGAATAACCTCGGTCAAGGTTACTCTCGTGCCATGAGCCAATTGAGCAAAATCCTTAAGGGCATTAAATAACAGGGGCATGGGAAATGCCGCATCTACCGCAAGATGTATTTCTGCTTCCCATCCTTGTTCAAGGTGATGGGCCAATTCTTCCAGTTCACTGGCAGAATCCACCAGGTGACGCGAGCGATCCAGGAGTACACGACCCATCTCCGTCAGGCGGGCCTTGCGGCCATCCAGTTCCAGCAAGCGCACCCCCAGTTGCTCCTGCAAACGGTTGACCGAGTAACTAATGGCTGACTGGCTACGATGCATGGCGGAGGCGGCCTGGGCATAACCACCATGATCAATCACGGCCTGAAAGGCTCTCCATTGTTCCAGTGAAGTATGACTATACGACATATATCAAAAAAATCGATTAATTTAAGCAGAACTTTATGCTTTTTTATCGAAAATGTCGAGAATATTATCGTTATATCAGTTTACAGACAAAGCAAAATGGAGAGCAATGCAATGAACAAAATAACGAACCTGGCAGCAAGGATACTGTTGTCGCATATTTTTATTATTGCAGGGATTAACAAGATTACCGGCTACGCGGGTACACAGGGATACATGGAATCGATGGGTGTGCCCGGCATGCTTTTACCACTGGTCATTTTTCTGGAAATAGCCGGTGGCGTTGCCGTTTTACTGGGATGGCAGGCACGTATCGCAGCTTATGCCCTGGCTGGCTTTACGGTACTGGCCGCAATATTATTCCACGGTAATGTTAGTGACCAGATGCAGATGATCATGTTTATGAAAAACCTTTCCATCACAGGGGGCTTATTATTATTGGCGGCAAATGGTGCAGGTGCCATGAGTCTTGATGAAAGAGGTAAGTAATATACATAGCCAGGCCACTGTTTCTTCAACAGTGGCGTGTTTTATATAGTATCTGGAGGATGACATGAGTTTGCTAGTAAATGGAACAATGCAGCCTGACTGGTTTGAGAAAGAAAACGAGGATGGTACGTTCAAGCGAATGGAATCCACGTTTCGTAACTGGGTGACGACAGATGGTAGTGCTGGCCCAACAGGCGATGCGGGTTTTAAAGCTGAACCGGGTCGTTACCATTTATATGTATCCTATGCCTGCCCATGGGCTCATCGCACCTTAATTTTTCGTCAGTTAAAAAAGTTACAGGATATTATTACTGTTTCTATTGTTGATCCACGCATGGGAGATAATGGCTGGTCATTTGGAAAGTTTCCCGGAGCCACAGAAGACCATGCAGGTGGTGCAGAGTATCTCTACGAGAATTATCTAAAAGCACAGGATAATTTTACGGGCGTTGTCACTGTGCCGGTGTTATGGGATAAACAACAAAACACTATTGTAAATAACGAATCATCAGAGATTATCCGCATGCTCAATTATGCGTTTAACGAGTGGGCAGAAACGAGTATCGATTTCTATCCCGAGTCATTACGTGATGAAATAAACGAGATCAATGAGCAGGTCTACCACGGGATTAATAATGGTGTCTATCAGTGTGGTTTTGCAACTAGTCAGCAGGCCTATGAAAGTGCCTTTGATAACCTGTTTGCAACACTGGATGACATCGAAACACGATTAAAAAGTCAACGATATCTTGTTGGTGGACAAATTACGGAGGCGGACTGGAGATTGTTTGTTACCTTGTTACGGTTTGATACTGTTTATTACAACCTGTTCAAGTGTAACAAGCAACGCATTGAAGATTATCCGGCACTGAGTAACTATCGCAGGGAACTATACCAATGGCCGGGTATCGCAGAAACGATAAATATGGAACACATAAAAACTCATTATTATTACAGTCTTATCCAGTTAAATCCCGGCAGAATAGTACCAAAGGGACCAGTAATAGATTATCTGCTTCCACATAATCGTGATCAAATTTAAGGAAGGTATACCATGCGTATAGTAGACAGCCTGTTAACCAGTGAAGGAGATGGTGCCGAAGTAAAACGCCTGTTTCCTCTTCGGGCAGGCAGAATGAACCATGATCCATTTGTATTATGGGATCATTTTTACCTGAAAAAGGGTACCGGTTTTCCAACTCATCCCCATCGAGGTTTTGAAGCGATCACTTATATCTTTGAAGGTAGCATGGAACATAAGGATAACCTGGGTAACCATTCACGAGTCTATGAAAACGGTGCTCAACGCTTCACTGCTGGGAAAGGTATAGAACATTCAGAAATGCCAGATAAAGAAGGAAACACAACGGGCATACAACTCTGGATTAACTTGCCAAGGCGTTTAAAAATGCTGGATCCCGATTATCAACAAGTGGATGCTGAAAACATTCCTGTACAAAAAATTGATGGTGGAGTAATTCGCACAATCGTTGGTGAAGGTTCTGCATTGAAGTTACATACCCCTGTACAGTACCTGGACATCAGTTTACAGCAAGGCGCCACGTTTACTGAAACAATTGACGATAATTACCAGGGTTTGCTTTATGTCGTTGAGGGTGAGTTGAAGGTTGGAAAAGATGCATTGTCAGCAGGGAAAGCTGTATATATTGAGGAACAGGATTCGGTTGTAGAAATCACGTCATTAAAGGATTCACGCTTTATGTTATGTATAGGTAAACCACATAAAGAGCCAATCCATCAATGGGGCCCTTTTGTCGACTAAAGATAAATAAAATAGCTCAGTATCAGGGAATTTTACGAGTAACACCTTTTAACGGGAATGAATTGATACGCTACTGGAAACAGCCAGTCATTTTCCAATTGTTTCTAAAATTACAATAATTTTTCTTGTACACTTTGACAGCATGTGCAACTCTTGTGTCTCCTGCTGGTCACAAGGAATAACTATAATAATACATGGAAAATGAGACTATGGGACATTCTATTAAGTTTCAGATTTCTTTAGCCCTGGTTATACAATTTATTGTTTTATTGTTAATTGTATTATTTACCCTGTATTCGTTGAATTCACGCAAGCATGACTATGCGATTCTTAATCTTGCCGGCCAGTTGCGGGTGTTAAGCCAGACCATTGTGGCGCAAAGTTATAACTATGTTGAAAATGCCCCACGTGATTATAAAACCTATGATCGTGACCTTGAGTTATATAACAAGGACCTCCAGTCATTTATTGTAAGTTATGATCGTATTATTAACTCCTTTAAATCCCGCCAGTTAACGCCGGATCTCTGGGACAGTTCTTCACTGTATAAAGGGAACCTGGCAAAACCAATTCCATCACTGACAGATCCTGCCAATACCATCACCTGTACCTGGGACAAACAATCACGTAACCAGCTTGATGTTACTGCCGATAAATGGGCAGATTTCAAAAATAATTTAAGTACAGAACTGGGGCAGAACAGCAATGAACCAAGGCTGGAGGCAGCAGCTAAGTACATAATTTTTCATGAAGCGGAACTGGCAGAGTCGGCGGCTGACCTGTCGTCATCATTTCGTACCATGATGGAAAAA
>JARRJY010000093.1:0-1746 GCA_037388705.1 Gammaproteobacteria bacterium | reverse complement strand
ACTTGAAAACATAACGCTGTGGAACCGTGTGGCTATTCTTATTTCGTTAATCATCGTGCTGAACCTTGTGTATTTATTATACCGCAAAGCCTTCAAGCCACTGGACGCCACCGTACAGGCTTTTAACCGGGTTGCAAAAGGTGATCTTGATCACCAGGTACCTGTTTCGGGTTCCAGTGAGCTTAGCAGTCTTATACATGCCTTTAACAGTATGACCCAGCGTCTTTCTTCCCTGTTTCATTTAACAGACAGGATTAACCAGGCTACAAATCTCGATGACACCCTGAAATTTGTCTTTGAAGAATTCAGTACTTTATTGCCGATCAACTGGGTTGGTATGTTACGTCTTTCGCCGGGAGCGCAGTATATTATCCTGGAGCGACAATATAGTAACCGCCAAACCAGTTTGCATGAAAAGGATCATTTCCTGTTATTGAATTCACCATTCAACGCGGTACAGGAAAATGGCAAACCGGTGGTGGTAGAAGATTTACAGAATCCGGAATCGTTTTTTAAAAATAACAGCCTGCTATTACAGTTAAGCGAAGAAGGGTTTGCCTCGGCTATTTTTTTCCCGATCAACATACACTCACATGATGATGCAGTACTGGTATTTGCCTCTGAACACAAGAACGAATATAACCTTGAACACCTGGAATTACTGGAAAATATTGCTGCCCAGGTAAGCCACGCGTTTAACAAGACCATTGGTATGGAAAACCTGGTGGTGTCAGCCGTAGAGGGGCTGGCTAAACTGGCTGAAAGTCGCGATCCGGATACCGGGGAACATTTGATACGTATGAGTTTATATTCAGCCATTATTGCAGAACAGCTGGGTGAATCAGGACCCTACCAGCAGGCGATCACACCTGCTTATATAAGAGATGTCTTCAGGTTTTCTCCAATGCATGATATTGGCAAGGTAGGTATACCTGACAGTATCCTGTTAAAACCTGGCAAACTGGATGTAGTTGAACGTCAAGAAATGGAGCGTCATCCTGTTGTTGGTGCAGAAGTATTAAAGCGTTGTGAACAGCAGGTACAGCTTTCCGGTCATTCAATTTTCAAAGTAGGTATAGAGATTGCCGAGTCTCATCACGAGAAGTTTGATGGCACAGGTTATCCGTATGGTTTACAGGCAGAAAAAATCCCTTTATCGGCAAGAATTGTTGCTGTAGCAGATGTCTTTGATGCCCTGACTTCAAAAAGGCCATATAAAGAAGCCTGGGGTATCGATAAAGCGATTGCGTTAATGCGCGAGCAGGCAGGGTTACACTTTGATCCCGTGGTTATTGATGCAATGGAGCAGGCAATGACAAGGATTATGGATGTTTATAACCGCCACAAGCATATTTAATCCTGTGGCAGCTTGTTTCGCAATTCATCACGATCAAACCACCATTGATCGCCGACCATGACGCTCACAATCTGTGACAGGCGTGGCAGGAATATTTCGGGATCGCGTAGCTCCAGCCTGGTCATCCAGGCATCCAGTTGTTCCTGGCTTTGTACATTGCTGTGATCTTTTGCAACCTGGCCGATAAGGTGGCGGGTCAGGAAGGTGATGCTGTCATGCTTTTCATCGGATGCACGTAGATCAGCAATGTAATGTGCACTAACTGCAGCGACAGCGGCCCCATCAGAGTCTTTGGGGGTTTCGTCAATAATGTGATTTAACATTGCTACCGTTGTGTCGACCTCGATGGGGTAAGTCACCGCTAGCCAGACACCCTGGCCAAGTGCAAC
>JARRJY010000092.1:0-13706 GCA_037388705.1 Gammaproteobacteria bacterium | reverse complement strand
GGTATAACCCATGTTTTATGGTTACTCGTTGCTTTGCTGACGGGCCTTTCTTTTACCCTTTACTGGGGTAATGCGCCTGAACTTGTCATACATATGTTCACGGGTGAGGCCCCTTTTGCTGCCTACGCCACAACTTTGTTTCTGATGCTGACAACGTATGTGATGGCGGGAATGGCGCGTGAACAGGTTTGTACCTACATGTGCCCCTATGCACGCTTCCAGGGCGTCATGTTCGACGAAGATACTTTGGTCGTTACTTATGATGAAGCTCGTGGTGAGCGGACAGAAGGTCGGCAAAAACCACGCAAAGGTTTATTGAAGCAGGAAGAACGTCAGGCTGCTGGAGTTGGTGACTGCATTGATTGTGGATATTGTGTTCAGGTATGCCCTACCGGTATCGATATTCGTAATGGTATGCAGTACCAGTGTATTTCCTGTGCTCTATGTATTGATGCCTGCGACACGATCATGGATTCTATTAATTACCCGCGTGGCTTGATTCGTTATTCATCCGAAAATGCATTACATGGCAAGAAGACCCGTTCTTTTAAACTTAAAAACCTGGGTTATGGTTTTGCAGTGTTGTTTACTATTGCTCTGCTGGCCTGGAGTATTGCGACGCGAAGCAGCGTTGAGATGCAGGTCCGACAGATTCGCCAGCCCCTGGCCGTGACACTGTCTGATGGCCAAATTCAGAATCGTTACCAGGTTAAGCTGAATAACAAGACAAACAAAACAATGGAATTTCGCCTTGGTATCCAGGGGCTTGAAGGTGCTGATTTACAACTGGGTAGAAGTAATCTCATCGAGTTACATCCCCAGCAAAGTAGCCTGATATATCTGAAGGTACATACAGATCCCTCAATGGCAAAACAGTCACAACAATCATTTATGTTTGTGCTCACTCCAGTAGGGGATAGTGAACAGGAAATCATCAGGCATGCTGCTGTTTTCTTTATTCCTGAAGACAAGTTGCCAGGAAAGTAATTATGGATAACATGGTCGTCACATTAGTCGGTGGTATAGTAGTTATTGCTTTGTTATTTGGTCTTGTCTATCGACTGACAAGCTTGAGTGGCAAAACAACAGCTTTCATCATGGCAATTCTGGTGTCGTTTGTTTATCTGACGTTTGCCGTTATCTTCTGGCCGGGTGCAGATGTATTTGCCATACATATTGCCGTTTACCTGGTGCTGGTTTACATCCTGGGGATTATTACCTCGCAACGGGATGTGAGAAAAGAAATCGGCAAATCCGGTTTTGGTATTCACTGGGGGCCGGCCAGCATCACGGCATTTTTTATTTTTCTCATCATTGCTGATTCATTATTTATCATGGTCGCTACCAAAGGCATCAACTATGATCTGGCGCAATGGTTATTACCCAAACCGCAAAGTGGCGCGACAGTGAGTTCCAATTTTCCCGGTACGGTAAGGCATGATTACCAGGAAAAAGAGCAACATTATAATGCTTACTTAAATCAAACTCGTGAGCAATCAGAGCGTGGATGGCAGGTTAAAAAAGGCTGGCTGGGTGAGCCAAAAGTCGGTCAGAGCAGTATGTTCCGTGTTACCGTTAAAGATAAACAGGGTAACCCGATTGAAAAGGCGGAAGTGACGGGTAGTTTTATGCGTCCTGGCAACATGAAAATCGATCAGACTTTCACCATGCAGGAAAAAGCACCCGGTGATTATTTTGTTGCGTTAGCATTACCTGAGCATGGTACATGGAACCTGTCACTGAAGATTGTTACTCCACAAGGCAAGCATGAGTTAGTTGCTACTACTACAGTTAGTAATGTAACTGATAATAATTAAGAGGGTTGTAATGACAAAAGCGCAGGAAAGTTGTTTTCACTGTGCCTTACCGGTGCCACCGGGCAGTCATTATTCCGTTGTTATCAATGGCAAGGAACAGCCCATGTGTTGTCCGGGTTGCCAGGCCGTTGCCCAGGCTATAGTGGATAACAACCTTACTGATTTTTACAAATACCGTACCGAATCATCTGTTACCGCAACCAACCTGGTGACAAACCTGAACTGCAGGGGAGTTTTGTTAGTAGCGCTGATGATAAACACGCGGAAATTAAACAGGCGTCATTGATCCTGGAAGGCATCGTATGTGCTGCGTGTGTCTGGTTAAGTGAGCGACATGTTAACGCCTTGCCGGGTGTTAAGGAATTCCGGGTTAATTATGCCTCCCACCGTGCCACGGTGAAATGGGATGACAACCAGATTCACCTGAGTGACATCCTCAAAGCTATTGCCGCCATAGGCTATATCGCCCATCCATTTGATACCGGGCGCCAGGAGCAAATCTATAAAAAAGAACGCTACCAGGCATTGAAACGCCTAGCGGTAGCAGGACTCGGTGCCATGCAGGTGATGATGTTAGCCGTAGCGCTGTATGCGGGTGAATATCACGGTATGGAATCTAACCTTGAGCGCTTCTTTCGCTGGATCAGTTTAATAATAGCCACACCTGTTGTCCTGTATTCGGCAAGACCATTTTTTACCGGTGCATTTCGAGATCTAAAAAGCAAACAACTGGGAATGGATGTGCCGGTAGCTTTGGCCGTGGGCGGCGCTTTTCTGGCAAGTGTTTTGGCAACGATTACCAACAAAGGTCAAGTGTATTTTGATTCGGTCACCATGTTTACGTTTTTCCTGCTGGTGGGTCGTTTTCTTGAAATGGGGGCAAGGCAGCGTGCTGGTCAGGCAGCAGAAGAGCTGGTGAAGTTATTGCCGGCTATGGCAACTCGCATGGTTGATGGTAAACCAGAAGCAGTACCCGTTGTGGAACTGGTGCCGGGTGATGTGGTTAGTGTCCGGCCGGGGGAAAGCATTCCCGCCGATGGTTGTATTGTTGAAGGACAAAGCTCGGTTGATGAGTCCTTACTTACCGGGGAAAGCTTGCCGCTAAGCCGCGGAATTAAGGATAACGTGACCGGGGGAACCGTGAACGTGGAAAGCCCACTATTAATCAGGGTCGAGAAAATTGGTGACGATACCGTGCTGGCAGCGATCCAGCGATTACTGGATCGCGCCCAGTCTGAAAAACCAGCCATTGCCACAATGGCAGATAAAGTCGCCGGTTGGTTCGTGGGAGCACTGCTTCTGGTAGCGCTGGTTGTCGGATTTACCTGGTACCAGCTCAATCCGGATGAAGCATTCTGGATAGTACTTTCCGTACTGGTTGTCACCTGTCCATGTGCCTTGTCACTGGCAACACCTGCTGCTATGACAGCAGCAACAGGAAGCCTGACCCGGCTGGGAGTCCTGACCACTCGTGGTCACGCTCTGGAAACACTGGCAAAGGCAACGCATATCATCCTTGATAAAACCGGTACCGTGACCACGGGGCACCTTGGTCTGGAAAAAGTATATACAACGGGGGATGAATCCGAGCAGGCTTGCCGGGAAATTGCCGCGGCCCTTGAACAGAGCTCAGAACACCCGATTGGCAAAATCCTGGCGGGGTTATCGACGACACTGCAGGCGAGCAATGTCACGGCGATACCAGGTATGGGCGTTGAAGGGCTTATTGATAACCGATGCTACCGTATTGGTCAGGAACTGTTTATCAAGGACTGGCACCCTGATCTTGATGAAGTTGAACAGGCCAGTGGTACCCAGATAATGCTGGCAGACGAGCAGCAACTGCTGGCAGTTTTTGAATTTAGTGATACCTTGCGCAGCGAGGCCAGTGAGGCCATCGCCCAGATGAAGCAGGCTGGTGTGGAAGTAGAGTTACTCAGTGGTGACGGGGAGATGGCAGTTGCCCATGTTGCGCAAGAACTGGGGATAGGTCACTGGAAGGCGCGCCAGACACCGGAGCAGAAATTACAACATGTCAAAGAATTACAGGCACAGGGTTTTGTGGTGGCGATGGTTGGTGATGGTGTTAATGATGCCCCGGTACTGGCAGGGGCCCAGGTATCGTTAGCCATGGGGGGCGGCACTCAACTGGCACAGGCTACCGCCGATATGGTGCTGTTATCCCAGCACTTATTACATTTGCCCGAGGCGATTAAGCGCTCCAGGCAGACGCTGAAAATTATTCGCCAGAACCTGGGCTGGGCAATTGGTTATAATCTGGTGGCATTACCCCTGGCAGCAATGGGGTACGTGGCGCCGTGGATGGCGGCTATCGGTATGTCAGCCAGTTCACTAATCGTGGTACTCAACGCCTTGCGATTGAACGTATCGGCTGAACAAGGCAGAAAATACAGGGCACAACAGGCCCTGGCTGGAGCAAACTAGTTTGGATATTCTATATTTATTAATCCCAGTGGGGCTGGTATTACTGGGCGTAGCTATCTGGGGCTTCCTGTGGGCAGTTCGTAGCGGCCAGTTTGATGACCTGGAAGGTCCGGCACACAGGATCTTGATGGATGATGATGATCCTCTTATTCCGCGTAATCAACAGCCAGAAGAGGAGAAAAAGGACCAAAACGAGCAGGAAGAACAGTAAGTTGTCGCTAATACATGGCACGGTAAATTAGTATTTGCTAAAATACTCAGAATTTAGGATTCGAAAGAACTTCAGGCAGGTAATAAAATGAAAGAGATATTCACTTTTCAGAATTTCCCAATGGCCATTATCGTGGTCCTGGTTGCGATTTCCTGGTTTAGCTTCTTGTCAGTCATTCTTGCTGGTTAATAGCGGGTCAAACAGGATTAAAAAAAGCGGCTTAACAGCCGCTTTTTTGTTTCGAATTGCCATAAATAAAAAGGCCGCCTGTTTCACAACAGTGCGGCCTTTTAAGTGAAGTCGACCGAGCTTATGACATTGCACTACGAAGTTTCTTGATCGCATTGTTTTCCAGCTGGCGAATACGTTCAGCTGAAACGCTGTATTTATCAGCCAGCTCATGCAGGGTAATCTTGTTATCTGTTAACCAGCGACTTTGCACGATATCTCGACTACGCTCATCCAGGCTATCCATAGCATTGTATAAACGTTGCTGATTATAGTCCTGGTAATCATCAGCTTCTGCAAGGCTTGCAGGCTCTTGGCTCATGTCCTGCAGATAGGCAACAGGTGATGGATTGTAGCTGTCACTGTCATCATCAGCAGGCTCATCAAAGCTGGCGTCATGGGCGCTCAGGCGAGACTCCATTTCAAAAACTTCATTTCTTGATACACCCAGGTCACTGGCAACCGCGTCAGCTTCGTCCTGGCTTAACCAGCCCAGGCGTTTTTTAGCACTGCGCAGGTTAAAAAACAGTTTGCGCTGGGCCTTGGTTGTTGCCACTTTTACAATACGCCAGTTTCGTAAGATAAACTCGTGAATTTCTGCACGGATCCAGTAAACAGCAAATGATACCAGGCGTACACCCTGGGTAGGATCAAAGCGTTTTACCGCTTTCATCAGGCCAATATTCCCTTCCTGGATAAGATCCGCCTGTGGTAGACCATAGCCACTATAGCTACGGGCAATATGCATAACAAAACGTAGGTGCGAAATTACCAGCTTTTGTGCAGCTTCAAGGTCATCTTGTTCCCGCAGGCGAATGGCCAGTTCCTGTTCTTCCTCTCTGCTGAGGATAGGAATATTTCGCACCGCCTGTGAATAGGATTCCAGGCTGCCTGTTGGTACGGATAATTGTAAGTTGAGGCCTTGAGTCATTGATGTCTCTCCCTTTTTTACGCTGGATATATTAGCACTCGCAAACTTAGAGTGCCAATATTTCGTAAAGTTCCCTGATAAATCGCAGGTTTATTTTTAAGAAATCAATGACTTAGGGAGTCAGGCATGTTCCCAGGGAGAGCTTTGTGCACCCTCCTGGGTGTAAATGGCGACCTGGTTACGTCCATTTTGCTTGGCAAAATAGAGCGCCTTGTCGGCGAGGGCGATAAAGCGAGTCAGGCCGACATCAGGATGATCCTCTGTGCTGGCCAGCCCGATACTTATGGTGATATTTACGTCAGCGGGTTGCAGGTTTTCTACGGCGACACGGAGTTTCTCAGCTTTATCCAGCATATCTTCCACTTGAATGCCGGAAACCAGGATACAGAATTCTTCACCACCGAAACGTACCACCATGTCATCTGGGAAGCGTGTATTAAGTGTGTTTCCCATCTCGGCAAGCACATGGTCCCCGGTAATATGGCCAAGAGTGTCATTGATGGTTTTGAAATGATCGATATCGATCAGCATGGCCCAGACAGGCTGGCGGCTTCTGGCATTTATATAGCTTTCGCCATTATCCACCAGGTAACGTTTGCTTCGGACGCCAGTCAGGCTGTCTGTAGCTGCTATCCAGCGCATTGCCTCGGTTTGCTGTTTAAGGGCGTCATACTGGTGCTTGATAAGCAGCAGGGCGCGCACCCGCGCAAGTATCACTTCTTCAACAATTGGCTTGGTGACAAAATCATTCCCTCCGGCGTGGAACACCTCAACCTGGGTATCATCATTTCCGGTGATAACCAGGACTGGTAGTTCCTGTTGGGAATAGTGCATGCGGGCGCGGATGGCGTGTAGCAAATCCCCCCCGGTCATGTTGCCAACCAGGTAAAAGTCGGTAATGACCATGTCAAAGCTGTCAGGCGAATCCGGGTGTTCGGTGTTTTCATTTAACATAGCCAGGGCTTCTTCAGCCGAGGTAGTGTGGGTGACTTTTAAACCCTGTTTTTCCAGTATCTTCCTGGTAACGGCAGCTGCAGTTCGACTGTCTTCCACAAACAGGATATGACCAACCATTCCCGAATTGCGCTGGATAAAGGATCTTATAAAGTCACCAAATGCCTTATAACCATTTGATTTATCGAAATAATCAGTAACCCCGGCTTCAAAACCTTCTCTCAGCAGGCGTGAATCGGCATCACCGGATACGACGATAATAGGGGTGTAGTTGTGAACCTTTGAATCTCGAATCTGGCGGCTAAGCGCCAGGCCATCCATGTCAGATAGCAAAAGTGCCGTGGTGATCAGATCAAATTTCTTTTCCGACAGGGCTTTTAATGCCTCTTCACCTGATTTGCAGGTAACTACTTCCGAGTTGTCCACCTCGTCACGAAGAATGCGCGCAAGAATTTGGCATGAGACGGTTGAGCCGTCCACTACCATGATGCGTGTTTTAATTTCAGAATCTGACATCTAGTTATTTTGCTTTTATTTCTCTACTGGCTATATCGGCCGGGAGAGTGAAATTCTGTAATCAAAATGGGGGGTTATTGGATAGTTCTTATTTGAATTAGCGGGGCTCAATATCCCTAAGGTGGCGCCCCACTGCAATCCATGATCCTGTTAATCCTAGCAGGATGCTGAAAAGCAGCAAGTTAAAAGACGTTATGAGATCCATGTTGTCGAGATGGAAAGTACCCTGGTACAAACTGGTTAGCTGCTCAATGGGTCCCTGTAGAAGCAACAGGGAAAAGGAAACCAGTAGTATGGCAATCAATCCGCCAAATAATCCATACCAGAAACCAGTATAGAGAAAAGGTCTGCGAATAAAGGCATCAGTTCCACCAATCAGCTTGGTGACAATAATTTCCTCGCGACGGTTCTGGATTGCAAGTCGAATCGTGTTGCCAACCACCAGTAGTACCGCCAATGCCAACATGATAGATAACAGGAGTACTCCCCGTTTCACGATATCCATAATGGCATAAAGCCGCTTCACCCACTGTACATCTCGTTGCGCAATATCCACACCATCAAATTTTTGCAATTTATTTATCAGTTGTGCACTGTTGTTTTTGTTATCCAGGTTTATGGCAGGCTGGATTACAAGTACAGAAGGTAACGGGTTATCTTTAAGCGCGTTCAGGGCCTCACCGAAACCTGATAAGCGCTGGAATTCTTCCAGTGCTTTTTGTTTGGGTATGTAATGGACATCCTCTACTTCTGACAAACGTATGATACGTTTGCGTAAATCATGTGCGCGGGCTTCAGTTATTTCAGGTTTTAGAAAAACAGAAATTTGCGTGGTGCGATTCCATTCGCCACTTAGTTGTTGAATGTTTTTTGTTATGACATGTAAACCGGTTGGTAATGCCAGTGCAATACCAATCACCGCGGCAGTCATTAGTAAAGAAAACGGGTTTCGCATTAACTGGCCAAGGCTGTAAAAAAACACCTGTAGATGCCTTAGCAGGTAAGTTTTCAGGTATATGGTCAAACCAAAACTGTTTTTACGTTGCGCATTCATTATCTTGTTCCTGCAGCAACATCATTTACCAGCTGGCCTTGTTTAAGCTCAAGAATGCGATAAGGCATCCGTGAGATCATATCGAGATCATGGGTTGCTACTAAAACACTGGTTCCAACCTGGCTGAATTGTTCAAAGATATGCATTATTTCGCGCGACAGTTCAGGATCAAGGTTACCGGTAGGCTCATCAGCCAGTAATAACGGGGGCTTGTTAACGACTGCGCGTGCGATGCCAACCCGTTGTTGCTCACCGCCAGATAAAGTGATTGGATAAGCTTTCTCTTTATTTAGCAGACCAACTTTATCCAGTGCTGCCCTCACGCGTTTGCCAATCTCCCTGTTTGGATAACCGGCAATAATTAAAGGCAACGCAACGTTGTCATAGACAGTACGATTGGCAAGGTTTTGGTTATTTACCAGTACCTGTCCACGACTTGGTCGTTCAATCAATGCGATGAGTTTTAAAAAAGTACTTTTACCCGCACCAGAGTGACCTGTTAGAAATGCCA
The DNA here is from genome assembly GCA_037388705.1 of Gammaproteobacteria bacterium. Taxonomy (GTDB): domain Bacteria; phylum Pseudomonadota; class Gammaproteobacteria; order UBA6429; family Thiohalophilaceae; genus JARRJY01. Next base: position 5,039 of record JARRJY010000092.1, on the reverse strand, counting down.
TTTCACCCGGAGATAAATGAAAGTTCACGTTCAGCAGGGCTTCATGACCGCCGGGATAGCGTTTACTGGCATTGGTAAAACGGATCATTTTTAAACTATATAATAATTATTTATTAATGTTACCTGGCAATATTTTTGTAAACCAGGTTTGTATTTGTTTAATTGTTATTTTCAAAAAGTGCATCAACAAATTCTTCGGCATTAAACGGGCGCAAGTCATCAATGCCTTCTCCTACACCGATAAAGCGTATCGGTAAACCTATCCTGTGGGCAATGGCAAATATAACACCACCTTTGGCTGTACCATCCAGTTTTGTTAATGATATTCCGGTTAAGCCAATTGCTTCATTAAATTGTTGTGCCTGGTTTAATGCATTCTGCCCAGTACCGGCATCGACTACCAGCATTACTTCATGAGGTGCGTTGCTATCCAGTTTTGCCATTACCCGTTTTACTTTTACCAGCTCATCCATCAGGTTAGACTGGGTATGCAATCGTCCGGCAGTGTCGGCAATCAGCACGTCAATGTTTTTTGCTTTGGCTGATTCCAGGGCATCATAAATTACAGAAGCACTATCCGCCCCGGAGTGTTGTGAAACGACTGGCACATCGTTTCTTTCCCCCCAGGTTTGCAATTGTTCAACTGCGGCTGCGCGAAATGTATCCCCGGCGGCCAGCATCACAGATTTACCTTCGTTTTGTAAGCGCTTGGCCAGTTTTCCGATGGTGGTGGTTTTCCCGGCGCCATTTATACCCACCATCAGGATCACAAAAGGAGACTGGCTGGTATCAATATGCAAAGGTGCTGAACAGGGAGCAAGGATGTCATGTAAAAGAGTTTTTAAGTGTAAAAATAAGGCCTCGGTATCAGCCAGTTCTTTACGGGAAACCTTGTCAGTCAGCTCATCGATGATACGGGTAGTAGCTTCAACACCAACATCAGCGGTAAGCAGCACTGTCTCAATATCCTCCAGTAATTCATCATCAATGGATTTTTTGCCCATTACCAGGCTGGAGAGGCTATCACTAAAACCTGAACGGGTACGGCTGAGTCCCTGTTTGAGGCGACCAAACAGGCTCTTGTTTTCGGCCTGTTCAGTGGTAGAGTCTTTACTGGATTTTTTGAAACCAAACATGAAGATAAATGTCGTATTGCTGTTAGAAAAATTCGATAAATCTGGGTACCGTGTCATCGAGCTGTTTGCACAGATACGTTATCCTACCACTGCTGTGATTAACGGGTAAGCATTAGTTATGAAGAAATTATACAGGTTGACTCTTTTAGCCTCGATTCTGGGTATAGGACTGTCACTGGCGGCTGTTCAGAAAGTAGCCGCCCAGGTACATGAATTCAAATTAGATAATGGTTTGAAATTGCTGGTAAAGGAGGATCACCGTGCACCCGTGGTAGTTTCGCAAATCTGGTACAAGGTGGGGGCCAGTTACGAACATAATGGTATTACCGGTGTATCCCATGTACTGGAACACATGATGTTTAAAGGCACGCAAAAACATCCCGCGGGAGAATTTTCCAGGATAATTGCCGAGAACGGTGGTCGGGAAAATGCTTTTACCAGTCGTGATTACACAGCGTACTTTCAGCAACTAGAGAAAAGTCGCCTGCCTATCAGCTTTGAAATGGAAGCAGATCGCATGCGCAACCTGACATTACCACTTGAACACTTCAATAAAGAACGTGACGTGGTTAAAGAAGAACGTCGCCTGCGTACAGAAGATAAACCACGCTCATTAACATATGAACAATTCATGGCAACTGCCTTTACCAGCAGCCCTTATCATCATCCGATCATCGGTTGGATGAACGACCTGGATAGCCTGACGGTCGAGGATTTAAGTGAGTGGTATAAAAAGTGGTACGCTCCTAACAACGCAACTTTAGTGGTTGTTGGTGATGTCAATGCAGATGAGGTATTTACCCTGGCTAAACAGCATTTCGGTAATATACCCGCGAGTCAAATTCCTGCTATTAAGCCCCGTACAGAACCAGAGCAAATTGGTGAGAGGCGCATTACCATCCGCAAACCCGCCAAACTTCCATATATGTTGATGGGTTATAAAGTGCCGGTGTTAAAAACAGCCAGTGAAGAGTGGGAGGTCTATGCCCTGGAAGTACTGGCCGGTGTATTGAGCGGGTCAAACAGTTCACGGTTTCCAGAAAGACTGGTACGGAGCCAGCAGATTGCGGCTGGTGTTGATGTTGGTTACAACCTTTATTCCCTGCATGACGAATTGTTTGTGATTGATGCTACTCCTGTAGGCAAGCATAACCTTAAAGAAATTGAACAGGCTATTTATGACCAGCTGGAACAGATTAAAAATGAAAAAGTCAGTGGAGCCGAACTGGAACGTATCAAGGCGCAGGTAGTTGCCGGTAAAGTGTTTGAAAAGGATTCGGTCTTTTACCAGGCAATGCAAATGGGTACCCTGGAAACGGTAGGTCTTGGTTGGCAGCACATGGATGAATATAGCGAAAAAATTAAACAGGTTACCCCTGAACAGATTCAGCAGGTGGCAAAAAAATACCTGGTTAAAGATGCATTAACAGTCGCGGTGCTTGATCCGCTACCACTTGAAAACAATAGTGTTTCAAGAAAAGTAAATGGCAAGTAAGGGGCACTAATAATGATGAAGAGAGATAAAGCTATTCTTGCAGTTATTATTGCTGCCACTATTGTCGTAGTGATAAGTGTTTTCAACGTAAACAAAGAATACATTCGCATTGAAAATGCCAAACCACTGGCTATCCAGAGCTGGAAGAGTGATGGCGGCGCGAAAGTGATGTATGTACATGCGCCACAATTACCAATGGTAGATATCCGGCTGGTTTTTGATGCGGGTAGTGCCAGGGATAATGGTAAGCCAGGTGTGGCGATGGTGACCAATTCCATGCTGGACCTGGGGGCGGGTCAATGGACTACTGATGAGATTGCTGAACGTTTTGATAGTGTGGGCACACAGTTTGGCAATGATAGTATGAGAGATATGGCTATTCTCAGTTTGCGTAGCCTGACAGAAAAAGTTTTGCTGGATAAATCCATCGAAACCCTGAATGCGATCCTGACCCAGCCAAAATTTGAAAACGATGAACTGGAACGAACACGCAAACAGGTTTTGATCAGTTTACGTAATCAACAGCAGTCCCCCGGTACTATTGCAGGAAAAACATTGTATAAAACCCTGTACAAGGGCCATCCCTATGCCACCCCCATCATGGGAACCACGGAAAGTATCAGGCAAATTACCCGTGATGATCTGCTTAGTTTCTATAAAAAGTATTATGTTTCTAAAAATGCGGTCATTGCCATTGTGGGTGACATTAACAGAGAGCAGGCTGAAGAACTGGTGGAAAAAATATTTAAGGGTTTGCCAAAGGGTAAGCATGCAGAGTCAATATCGACGCCTGAGCCTTTAAAAGAGGCTGTTAATGTTCACATAGAGCATCCTTCAACACAAACCCATATTCTGATTGGCCAGCCTGGAATGAAACGGGGTGATAAAGATTACCTGGCCCTGTATGTTGGAAATCATATCCTGGGTGGCAGTGGGTTTGGTTCGCGTATTGTGGAAGAGATTCGTGAAAAACGCGGTCTCGCTTACAGTAGTTACAGCTACTTTACTCCGATGCGGGTTGAGGGACCTTTTATCATGGGGTTACAAACAGCAAATAATAATAGTGATGAAGCGTTAAAGATTATTAAACAGGTATTACGTGAATTCATTGATAAGGGACCAACTGAAAAAGAATTATTGCACGCAAAGAAAAATATTACCGGTGGCTTCGCATTAAAGGTTGATAGCAATAAAGATATCATCGGATATCTCGGTATGATTGGTTTTTATGATTTACCATTGAGTTACCTGAGAACCTTCAATGACCATGTGGAAGCTATTACCATTGAGCAAATTAAAGATGCTTTTAAACGCCGTGTTGATCCTGACAAAATGGCAGTGATAACTGTTGGCGCCCGGCAATAATTCTTATGCCACGCCCGGGAAACTCGAATCAACTGAGAATCATTGGAGGCCAGTGGCGCGGAAGAAAACTTCGTTTTGCTGATGGGCGCGGATTACGTCCTACACCTGACCGGGTAAGAGAAACCCTGTTTAACTGGTTAATGCCTCACTTGCCAGGAGCACGTTGCCTGGACCTGTTTGCCGGGAGTGGCGCTCTTGCTTTTGAGGCATTATCACGTGGTGCTGCCCAGGTTGTCATGGTTGATAATAATGCCAGGGTTGTATCTCAACTTCGTGATAACCTTACCTTGCTTGGAAACCCATGTGTACAGCTTATCCAGGCAGATAGCGTGAAGTGGTTACAACATGATGCTACACAGATATTTAATATTGTCTTCCTTGATCCACCTTATGCAGACAAGGTATTGCCGGAATGTATAAATTTGCTGGAACAGGGTAACTGGTTAGCAAATGATGCATGGGTTTATATTGAGCTGCCTTCCAGGGATGATTTACCAGTGTTGCCAGATAATTGGCGATGGTATCGAAACAAGCAGGCCGGACAGGTAGGTTATCACTTGGCGCATCGTAGCAATAAGTAATTTCTATTATTTTTGGTAAGCCTGTAAATGGAAATATACCTGAAGTTACAAAGAAAATTAAATGGCAGCCTGGCCCTGCATGGCTTGAGTATATTTATTTTAGCTTTACTAGCGATAGTGATATATGGGCAAACAGCAGGCTTTGGCTTGATAGCATATGACGATGATATTTATATTTCCCAGAACCCACATTTTCTAGACGGCTTTACCATTGATAACTTTATCTGGTCTACGTCATATTTTTTAAATAGCAACTGGTCACCTGTTGTTATCTGGTCATATATTCTTGATGCTGTCATATATGGCGAGTGGTATGGTGGTTACCATATTAGCAATCTTATTATTCATTTTATAAACGGCATTCTTCTCTATGTAATAACATTCAGGTTAACAAGCAAGCATATTTGCTCACTTTTGTTAGCAATATTTTTTATTGTGCATCCACAGCATGTCGAATCAGTA
>JARRJY010000091.1:0-7268 GCA_037388705.1 Gammaproteobacteria bacterium | reverse complement strand
TGAAACAAACAGCGCTTCAAAAATAGAATTGCCGTTAGTTGGCGATTGGCAAGCTTATTGGTCCCTCTTTTCGTCTTTCTTTTTTACGCCGATGCGTTGCACGTTTTGTCCAGACCAAGCTGCAGAACTGGCCGATATATCGTTCGGTGATGCGTGGTTGCCAGAGTTGAAAAACGACAAGAAGGGCTCATCAATAATCGTTTCAAGAACAAGAGAAGGAGAGAACATCTTAAGTAAGGCGCTGGCCGCTAATGCAATATCAATAAAAAGTGTTAGCATCGATAAAGTCAAGCAATCGCAATTCGGCAATTTGAAATTTAAGAAAGATGACCTTCCAGACCGGCTTTACATAGCGGACTTAATGGGCAAAGAAACGCCAATTTTTAATCCAGTGTTATCACCAACTAATTCGCTTGCCTCTGCACTGCGAAATTTTTACATATACTTTAACATAAAAGCGTCTTCCAATGCCCAATTCAAAGCATTTCTTTTAAATACGCCTTTTCCATTGATTAGGCTCTATTACGGAATATACAAAGCTCTTACAAAAATTTGATGACGGTGTGTCAATTCTTTGTCTTCACTTAAGGCCCATATAATCCACGTTGGGAACATGAACAACAAGGGCACTCAAGCTCTAATATGCAGTGACGTTTCAGTTCTACAGAAAGCTTTCAAAGGAATATCAATTACTGTCTCAACAACCGACATCGACGGAGTGAAAAAGCTTAATTTGCCTGTGAATCGAGTGTCACCTCCAATGGTTGACATTCCATATGATAAAGCGGATCAAATTTCCAAGAAATTAGGATTTGACAGAAGCAGCTATTTTTACAAAATACTCACAATAGCGTTGCTAGTTCTTATTCCAGTGCAAATAGCGCTAGCGCTAGTTTCGGTCATATTAACCAAAATAGGGTTTAAACGGGTATACCGAAAAGAGGTAATTGAAAGCATAAAAAACTCTAACGTAGTGATATCGCACAGTGATGAAAACTTTAAAGAAACCGCTTCTCTGCTGCCATTGAACTTCTACTGGATTATCACATGGTGGTCTATGCTAATTTCAAGAACCTTGGACATTATGGTTTCCCGATCCCTTAATAGGCCAGTTGTTATGTTCCCAAACTCAGTCGGCCCGTTCAGAACGTTCATCGGCAGATTTTTATCAAGACTTTCTTTGAATAGTTGCGATTATATCCTGATAAGAGATCCTGTGTCATATGAAATTGTAGATAATGTCGGAATCAAAACTGCCAAGGTTTTGACCTACGATACAGCGATACTATTTGATCGTCCCACAAAAGGTTCGTTAACCGACTTATCCAGGCCGATAGTAGGAGTTTCTCCGGGAATATACGGTCAAAGCCTCTCTAAGGCTGAAAACAAGAGATACATCGAGGCTCATGTTAGAGCATTGGACAATGCAATTGAAAAATACGGATTTTCTATCGTGTTCTTGCCACATTACATAAGTGGCTTTAAACATGACGACTTAGACGTGAGCAAATCCATAATAAAAAAGATGAAAAACAGAAGTTGCGCTCAAATAATTCAAACAGATAACGTTACGGATTTTTGTCAGCTTCTAAACCAAATGGACATGGTGATATCATCAAAGATGCACCCAGCAATTCTTGCTGTAATAGGGTTTGTGCCAGTTCTTTGCATCTCGTATGATCACAAACAAACTGCCTTTTTCCAGCGTCTAGACATGTCTGAATGCGTCATAAACATACGAGATGTATCATATGAACGACTTTCATCTAAAATAGATGAAACATGGAAAAACAGGCTACGGTTAATAAAATCATTAAAGAGACAAATTCCAAAATGGCAAAATAACGTCAAAAGCACTATTGAGAAAACGATTTTGCATTATACCGAACAAGCATCGGAGATGACAAAAAATTGAATTATCTTAGGGCATTCTATTATTTGAATACACTTAACAAACAGGCTTTTTGGCATCCCCGAAAACTATCAGAGTATCAGTCAAAAAGACTTCAAAGTATCATTAGATACGCCTATGAAAAAGTTCCTTTCTACAACGAGATGATGAAGAATTCAGGAATAAAACCTGAGGAAATAAAGACCAGCAATGACCTGAATAAGTTGCCCATACTCAGAAAGAAGGACATAAGAGGGAATCTTGGAGAGATAGTTTCTAAGGATTTTGATGTCAAAAATCTTAGAATGAAGTCAACTAGCGGGTCTACTGGTGAACCACTGTCGATTTATCTATCCTCACGCGAAATAGAGTTCAGAATGGCCAAACACTTGAGAGCGAACATAAGTTGCGGTCAGAAGGTTTTTGACAGATGGGTTACTTTAACTGGTCCCCAACACTTCGGTAAAACCACAAGACTTCAACGCTTATTTCGATTTTATGTACCCACACCTGTTTCAGTGTTCGATGATGTGTCGACTCAGATTTCTAAAATTGAACGGTTGAAACCAGATATTTTGGATGGATACTCAAGCTCACTCTTTCTACTGGCCAATGAGATCGAAAAAACAAATGTTAAGACAATCAAACCTCGATTCATCATTGGAGGCGCAGAACTGATAGATAAATATTCTCGAAAACACATCGAGGAAGTTTTCGGGGTTCAATTTTTTGATCAATATTCAAGTGTCGAACTTGAGAGAATGGCTTGGCAATGCCATGAAGGTAAAGGCTACCATATAGATGCGGACGCGATGATTCTGCAGTTTCTTGACAAGAACGGAGATGAAGTTTCCGCAGGAGAAAGGGGGGAGATTGTTTGCACAAGCCTGTTCAACTATTCAATGCCATTAATTCGATACGCTGTTGGAGATGTAGGAACACCTTCAAACGAGACGTGTGAATGTGGAAGAACACTTCCATTGATGAAGATGGTCGAAGGTAGAAAAGACTCACTGCTAATACTTCCAAATGGCAGAATTCTGACGCCTAGAGCCTTCACTATAGCCTTACATGAATTCAAATATTATAATTCCATAGAGAAATTCAAAATTGTACAGAAGAAACTTGATGCCTTTGAGTTCAACATAAAAATTAAAAACAATAATCTGAAAGAAAACATCTTCAAGGTAGAACTTGCTGACCATTTGAAAACAATTTTTAGTTCCGATGAGTTGACTTTCGAAATAAACTTAGTCGATAACATTACACTGGATAAGAATGGAAAGCTGATGTCTGTGGTCTCAGAACTAAAATGATACGGTTAACATATTAGGCGCATAATGAAATACTATCTGATCAATAGAGTGTTAAGATTTGAACAGTTTTCAAAAGTCTATCCTGATTAAAATTATGTTGGCGGTCGCCGCGGGCATTGTGTGTTACACTATAGCATCAACGGCTGTACTTTCGATTGCCCCAACGGATTGGGGACTCGCGACCGAATTACCAGTTGTTTACTACGTTGGGATAGCTCTTGTGGCGGTCCTTTGGTATGCTGGTTTCAAATCTAAATCATATTTACCGGCTATTCTAGTTCTGACAGTGGCCTACATATTTGTTATACCCGCAGTTGTGAGGATTCCAGTTTGGACATCCAATTCTTATTATCCTTTTGGAGAAAGTCTTCTAATAAATTCTACAGGTCATCTGGTGACAGACACACCTCCAACATTGGCGAATTATCATTACTGGCCATTATTCCTGTATTTTGCGAGCGCTTTTACTACCTTGACAGGTGTACCAAATTATTTTTTGCTAAAATTTTTTCCCTTGTTTGCAGTTTCCATGTATGGTATTATAGCCTTCTTAGTACTAAGAATCAAGCTGTCGGTGCCTCACGCATTTTTAGGCGCAGCCTTGGTTTTAGCTGGCCTGTTTGTGCGTCAACAGTACTTTGGTCCGCAAAGCATAGCTTACATTCTTTTTCTCGCAATACTTCTAGTCGTTTCGCTTCTGTTCTTTGGGGATGAAAAAAATAGAAGATCATTAGGCGCTTTGCTAATCTTACTTTTTGTTGCAACAACTCTTACACACGCTTTAACTTCATTTATGGCTCTTATGGTCTTATACGCCGCCTATATCGTTGACAGATTTGCGAAGAAAAAGAGCCTGGCGCCATTAGGCTTAGTAAGCTTAGGCGCTACAATAATTTGGTTGAGCTACAACAGTTTTTATGCACAAACTTTCTTCGAACAGGGAATTCAACATTTTGTCCAGATATTGGAAGGTATCCGAGACATTAGTTTATACTCGCAAGGAAGCCGCATTATCAGCTCCATGGCCCAACGAGTTAACTTCGCAGCTTCTTGGGGCATAGTTGGCCTAGCAGTACTAACTGCTTTACTCGCGATGTTAAACATTTTAAGAAAAATCAGATCCAAACGGTCAGTTATGAAATATTCGATCTTTAGTGCTGCACTGCTGATTTTAATAGGTGTTTTCGCTTTTGTCGGAGAATATGGACCTCAAGAATCATTCACACGCGCTTTTATGTTCGGCTTGGCACCTCTGAGCTTTCTTTGTGTCAGTTTTTTGGCGCGGAAACCAAAACTCATAGTATTATTACTTGCTGCGATAATGTTTCTTAATATTCCTGCTCAATATGGCTCAGATGCATACAGATTGGCGTCAAATACTCAATTAGCCGGCACTGAATTCATAGCTTTCTATACTCCTGACGGAGTATCTATAGTTGGGCAATTCACTTTATACATAAAATATTATGATGCAATGAAAAACTACACAATACTTGAAAAAGGTTTGGCTACTCCATTCACCGAACCGCCTAACGCCACATTAATTTACGCAGAAATATCGAACGCAGACTATTTTATAATGTCCGATCTGCAACATAATTACTACATTTTCTATCTTAATATGGATCCCTTCGAGGAGATAAATATAGATTCGAACAGGGTTTATGACAACGGAGGTTTCAACTTAATGATGCCCTTGAAGCCCTCCGTGAAATAGAAAACCAACGATTCAGGAAATCTATTTTTAGGCCCTGTCTAAATAATATAACGGCGATTATATAGTATGCCAGCTCTGATCATTCTTCAACCTAAGTGTAGGTTTAGAGTTATATGGCATAGCAACTATAAGGTACAATAAGAAACAATATATTACCCGAAGTTTACTAAAAAATTGATTTGGAAGCTATCAGCAACTCTATCCTAGAGGATGTTAAATGAGACTAAACATGTCGTCACTGGTCAAAGCGGCCATTGTTCTATTGGTGTCATCTATTATTTTAAACATAATATCAGTTATAGTCATAAACAACCTGAGCATAAACATAGTCAACGGAGTACTCTATAACTATAACTTACAATTAAATGCGGATTGGGCAGGGAAATATGAAAGTTTTTTGTGGCTACTTTTTGGTTCAGTTGCATCTTCTATAATTCTGGTCGGCCTCGCTTCGGCCTTATCATTTCTTCTCGGAAAAACTCATGATAATAATTCAAGACTCTTCGGTTACCTAACTATTGCTCTAGGAGCTGCTGCCAACTTTCTAGCGATAATCGCTTTCTTTCTAATAGACCAAATCGTTAATTCAGATCTCTACGCATATGGTCTCGTGTTCAGTCTCAATTGGTATGAACCATATTTTGTGCAAGGAAATATATTTTTAGCCATGCAAATATTTTCGCTTGCATTTGTCCTTATTTCCTTTGTCTTGGTTTTCTTGACTAAACCATCACAACTCAGATTCAATTCACAGAAGATCAGTTCCCTGTTTTTGATAATCATCGGCGGGTTTCTAATTATTTTCTCAATGGTATACATTCCCTCAACTGACCCTCTCCCAACCACAGCACTTGTAGGATTGGGAATGATATTTTGGGGAATGATTGTGGGATACATTTCCTCAGGCGAATACGTTAAGCTAGAAGTATTGGAATCTACAAACCTCTCTTATGTGGAAACATTGAATGAGATTGTACAGAAGCTTCATCCAAAAGAAACAGCGGTTTTCTTACCCAGCAAATATCTAAGCAATTCTAAGTCAAATATGGTTTACTTCACAGAAAACAAAACAATCGAACTCCAAAACATTAGGGAAAAATTTCGTAAAACAGAGAATAATCAAGGGCTAAAATCGAGATTAATGATCGCACCAGGTAACCAATTGTTGAGACTCTTCGAAAAAACGTTAGGAAAGAATTTTGCCGATGGCGATTTTTCGTTTTTCGAAATCAACATACCAAGATTGCTAATAAATGAATTAGAAATTGCCCAAAACGTAACTATTAAAGCCAAAGAAAACATCGTCAAAGTAAAAATAAAAAATCTAATTTCATCAGACTTCTCAAGAGAAATAGATATAGACGAAAGGCTCAAACATTCTGTAGGCTCACCACTATTAAGCGCTGTAGCCTCAGCCTTGGCTAACGCTACAAATAACCCGACTATAATAGGCAATACTAAAGTATATGCAGACGAAAATGATGTAGAAATCGAATACCGCTTGATTAAAGAAAGAGGAGTGTAAGTCAAGTGGAATTCTTTAATGCTGTTTCAATAATGAGCATCTTGCTTGGAATTATGTCGATAACGCGTAAGAATAATTGATATCATTATGTGAGGCTTTGATACAAAATAATAATTCGGAAAGAAAACTGCTTTAATAGGATGCTACAGATAGACTCAATGATAACCCATGGCTTTGAGCAATAACCGTGAAGAGATAGTACGTCAAACGGTTCGAAATGATAAACCAGAGACGATTCAGCAATTAATAACCATGGTAACAAAAAAGGTGCCCATGCCCAGAAAAGACATTATGAAAATCATCCTCAAACTCCAAAAAGAAGAAAAAATAGCTTTTCACAAGCCTTCGTTGATTCAAAAACCCCAAAAGCCGGGTTCGTATTTGAAAACTAGAGAGGCTTATTGGTATTGGGCGACCGTAGGTTTGACGGCGCTGTCTGCCATAGCAGTTTTTGGCTTTCAAGCCATTGGTGTCCAAGGCCTCATTCGATTTGCTCCAGGAGCAATCCTTGTTCTCGGGTTACCAGGTTATAGTCTCACGAGAATCTTTTTTCCCGCCAAATTCACTAAAAAAAGAAAAACTCCTGGCGCAGATAACATTACTTTTTTTGCTCTATCAGTAGTTTTGAGTATAGTGCTGAATTCTCTTGTAGGATTAGTGTTGAATTATACAGAGTGGGGTATTCAATTGATCAGCTTAATTTTGAGCTTGTCCTTTTTAACGGTGTCTCTTGCGACGGCGGCTGCATTTCAAGAAAAACGGAATTTTATACTTGTAAGCGAAGTTGAAAATGGGAAATAACTTCGTTGATGTGGCAAG
>JARRJY010000090.1:0-13298 GCA_037388705.1 Gammaproteobacteria bacterium | reverse complement strand
ATCATCACGGTGATCAGAACAGTACTTGAAGACCAGACTTTACAGGAAGAGTTGCCGGGCTATCGAGACTATGCACAACGTGTGCGCTATCGGTTAATTCCCGGGATTTACTAAGAGAGCTGATTGGCAGGTGTCCAAATTCAGTTATGAACTGTTAATGTGTTTCATATATTTACATACGGAGCACATCAATCTCCTAACAATTTGCTCCTGCCGACGTCGTCGCTAACGCGCCGCCTCGGCTGAGCTTAAACGTTGAATGCCCGCTTTTTGATTTGTATTTGAGATACCAGGGAATTTTTAAGTGACCGCGTTTGGCCGATAGCAGACATCTACAAAAATAATTGAGAAATAATAATGGACGCAAAAGAATTTGTTAAAAATCTCAAGAAAGAGAAAGATGATATGTTCGAATTGTACACATCAAACAATGGTGAAACTGAAGTCTCAGCTCTTATCAATAAATTGGATTTAAATTCTGAGCAGAAAGAAAAATTGAAACCTGTAATAGACACCTTACTTACTGATACATATTATTCAATTTTGCTTGGTCTAGATGGTTCTGGCTCTCTTGGCGGAATTCAACAGACATATAAAATTTATGATGAAGATAATAACCTTATTTCTGATTGCGGTGAAATTGAGGCTGAAGCATGGGAGCAATTCCACGGTTCTGAATGACCGCTTTTGGCCGATAGCAGTCATTCATATTCATTATATTTCTTAGAGCTCCCCTGCACCTTATCCACCGGGTAGCGCTTTTCATTAATCTCGATCTTTTCGTATACCTTTTCAACCAGGTTGATATCCAGCCGCTCCGCCAGCCTTAACAGGTAAATAAAGATATCTGCCATTTCCAATGCCACTTCCTGTTTTTTGTCGGGATCCAGCTCGTAACTTTGTTGTTCAGTCAACCACTGGAAATGCTCAATAAGCTCCCCGGCTTCACCACTCAGTGCCATGGCAATATTTTTCGGTGAATGAAATTGTTCCCAGTTGCGGTCAACTGCAAATTCTTTTAACCGTTGTTGAAGTTCATCATAACTTGTTTTATCCATTATTTTTTCCCTGCGACAGAAAAAGCACCCGGAAAGTGTGAACGCAATTCCAGCCAGTCCTTGTTTGTAATTATTGTTATGGAACCATCCAGATATTCAAGCATGACTTTTTCCACAACTCTTCTTGTCAGACTAACCAGTTTTACTTTAAATAGCTTACCGGTTTTATTCACATACCAGTTACCTGCAACAGGCTCTTGTGTTGTATTCATTCCTCCCCTCCAAATTCATGAATACGCTGTATAACTGGGATTTCATTGTGCACAATTCAGATCATTAAATCCACTGTTTGTCGAAATTAATTATATTTTTACTGCAACAGAAATAAAAAAGGCTACCCGTTTGGGTAGCCTTGTAATGGCATTGATTATTTATTCATCGTTAACACAACCTTCCGGTGCATTGTTCATGTTCTTTATAAACTGTATAACGTGCCATGTGTTGCCATATTGCTCAGGTTTATCAAGATTCCTGTTTGACGCACCAACTTTTACTATTTTTCAAGTTGGGAAACATCGCGTACGGCACCGCGCGAAGCACTGGTCGTCATAGCCGCGTAAGCTTTTAACGCCGCGGAAACCTCACGCTGACGATCGACTGGCTTCCAGGCCTGTGCACCCTTTGCTTCCATCGCTGCACGACGCTTCGCCAGCTCATCATCTGATACGGCAACTTTAATAGAACGATTGGGGATATCGATCTCAATGGTATCGCCTTCTTCTACCAGGCCAATAGCACCACCTTCGGCTGCTTCGGGTGAAGCATGGCCAATCGATAACCCGGAAGTACCCCCGGAAAAACGACCATCGGTAATCAAGGCACAGGCTTTACCCAGGCCCTTGGATTTCAGGTAGCTGGTCGGATATAACATCTCCTGCATACCCGGCCCACCACGCGGACCTTCGTAGCGGATAACGACTACATCACCCTCTTTTACCTTGTCACCCAGAATTGCATCTACCGCGGCATCCTGGCTTTCAAAAATTCTTGCCGGCCCGGAGAACGTTAAAATACTTTCATCAACCCCCGCCGTTTTTACCACGCAACCGTCTTCTGCGATGTTGCCATAAAGCACGGCTAAACCACCCTCTTTACTATAGGCATGCTCCATGTCGCGAATACAGCCATTGACTCGATCAGTATCAAGGCTTGGCCAACGTTTGTCCTGGCTGAAAGCTTCAGTGGTTCTCACATTGCCTGGACCTGCCTGGTACATGGTTTTAGCTTCATCAGAACCTGTTTGTTGTATATCCCAGTTAGCCAGGGCTTCTGATAAAGACTTGCTATGTACCATGTTTACATCACGATTTAACAAACCGCCACGATCCAGTTCACCCAGGATACCCAGCACGCCACCGGCACGATGTACATCTTCCATGTGGTACTGCTGAGTACTCGGGGCCACTTTGCATAAGTGAGGTACTTTTCGCGACAGGCGATCAATATCAGCCATGGTGAAATCAACGCCGGCTTCCTGTGCTGCAGCCAACAGGTGCAATATCGTGTTAGTTGAACCACCCATGGCGATATCCAGGCACATGGCATTTTCGAAAGCTTCGAAGCTGGCAATGGAGCGCGGCAATACCGAAGCATCATCCTGTTCGTAATAGCGCCTGGCTATATCAACAACGCGTCGACCTGCCTCTAAAAACAGTTCTTTTCGATCCGCATGAGTTGCCAATAAACTGCCATTACCCGGTAGTGACAGGCCCAGAGCCTCTGTCAGACAGTTCATGGAATTGGCAGTAAACATCCCTGAACATGAGCCACAGGTAGGACAGGCTGAACGCTCCATCGTCATCACGTCAGCATCACTGGTTTTAGAATCTGCTGCCGATACCATGGCATCAACCAGATCAAGATGAACTTCATGGCCTTCGATAATGGCTTTACCGGATTCCATTGGACCACCCGAAACAAACACGGTTGGAATATTTAAACGTAACGCCGCATTTAACATCCCCGGGGTGATCTTGTCGCAATTGGAAATACAGACCAGTGCATCCGCACAATGTGCATTAACCATATATTCAACGGCATCAGCAATGATCTCGCGCGAAGGTAAACTGTAAAGCATGCCGCCATGTCCCATGGCAATACCATCATCCACCGCGATAGTATTGAATTCCTTTGCGACACCACCGGCTTTTTCAATCTCCCGCGCAACCATCTGGCCCAAATCTTTCAAATGCACGTGACCCGGTACAAATTGTGTAAATGAATTTGCGATAGCAATGATGGGTTTCTCAAAGTCGCCATCGCTCATTCCGGTTGCACGCCACAGGGCGCGCGCACCTGCCATGTTTCGGCCATGAGTAGTGGTTCTGGATCGGTACTGAGGCATTTCTATTCTCACTGTAATTAATAGGGGTAAATCACCCCTCAGGCGGGAAATTATAAAGCATCTGGAGGCACAACGAGAAACGGACATGTGTCCCAGGTCCAATTATTTAGCTCAAAAACTGCTAAATATATCCGATACAGTTAAAACAGGCTGACAATATAAGGATATAATTTTCAGTAACAGGCACTTAGCACAAAAAACTGAGAATACACTGAAACTGATGAACCACCGTATTCAAACATTACTGGTTATCTTTATCCTGGTTTTTTCAGGGACTCTCTCCGCAGCCATAAAAAAACCACTATCCACTGAAGAGCTCTCCGAAATGCGTCGCCTGTTTGTCATGGCCAACAGTGCCCTGGAAAGAGGTCAAATTTCCAGGTACCGCCACCTGGCCAAAAAACTCGAGAATTACCCGCTCTATCCTTATTTAATATATGAAGAATTAAGACGCAATCTTAAAAAGGCCCGAACTGCTGATATCCAGGCCTTTCTCACCACCTATGAAGATACCCCACTGGCAAGAAAACTCCACTACCGCTGGTTAAAAACCCTGGCCAGGCAGAAACGTGTCAATGAACTCATTGAGTATTACCAGACAACCAGTGACAAAAGTTTGCACTGTGCTTATGCCCGCGCCCTGTATTCTACCGGTCACTCGGAGCGCGCTCACAACATCGTGGAAGGATTATGGTTAACTGGAAACTCGCTACCACGCAACTGTGACCTTGCAATCAGGACATGGGAAAAAGCCGGCAAACTTACCCAGGAATTGTTATGGAAACGTATTCACCTGGCGATGCGTAGTGGTAAAACGCGGCTGGCCAAGTACCTGGCCAAAAAGCTGGATAAAAAAGAAAAATACCTGATGCCGTTATGGCTAAAAGTCCGGCGTAGCCCAAGCTTTGTTGCCAAGGCACATCATCGTTTTGGCGATGAAAAACCGGCCATTATGCGCTGGATAGTTGCTGACGGGCTGAGCCGCCTGGCCCGCAAACAACCGCAACTGGCATATGATTTATGGCAGGAATACAAAACCCAGTACACTTTTTCCCCTCAGCAAAAAGCCCGCATTAAGCGCAACCTGATTCGCTATCTAAGCAAAGAGAATCTGGTCGAAAACCAGAAACTGCTGGCCAAACTTGCTCTCAATCAACACGGCAAGAAATTTAGCGAACAACAGATTTTTTCTGCCATAACAGATCATGAATGGCAGCTGGCCCTTAACAGCATAGAGCAATTACCGAAAAACCAGCAGCATGAGCCGCGCTGGTTATACTGGCGAGGCCGCTCGCTTGAGGCATTAGGTCGACTGGAAGAAGCCCGTTCAACTTACCTGTTAAATTCGGATGATCGCAATTACTACAGTTTCCTGGCCTCGGACCGTGCGGGCAGCAATTACCATCTAGCCCACCGACCATTGAGTTTTGAACAGGAAGAGCTGAGCAGCCTGAATAAAATTCCTGCTTTTGTGCGTGCCCGCGAACTGTTTGTGCTCGAACGGCAGACCAAAGCCCGCAGTGAATGGCAGTGGGCCGTCAAAGACATGAGTAAAGCAGAACTCCTCAAGGCAGCCAGCCTAGCCAATCAATGGGGATGGTATGACCGGGCCATTTTGACACTAGCCCTGGCACGTTACTGGGATGATCTGGAACTGCGTTTCCCCCTGGCTCATCGCAAACTGGTAGTCTCTCAGGCACGCCGTAGAGAGATTAATCCTGCCTGGGCATTTGCCGTGATTCGACAGGAAAGTGCCTTTACGCCGGATGCCCGATCTCACGCCGGAGCAATGGGGCTGATGCAACTGATGCCAAGCACTGCCCGGCAGGTAGCGCGGAATCTGAAAATGCGCTTTCGTGGCAAGCGCGATCTACTTGATGTAAAAACCAATATCAGCCTTGGCGTTAGTTATCTGAAGAAAGTCCAGGATCGTTTCGATGGTCACGAGGTACTGGCGACAGCTGCCTATAATGCCGGTGGACACCGTGTGAAGCAGTGGTTGCCCGAGGATCCCCAGGATGCGGATATCTGGATTGAAATGGTTCCTTTCGATGAAACCCGTGGATATTTGAAGCGAGTACTTACCTACACTGCGATATATGAACAGCGGCTTGGCATGAGTACTGTGCCCATAAGCCAGCGCATGCCACCCGTGCAGCTCAACAAAACCCTGACCAGCAATTCCGCGCCAAAAATATCACAGGGCGGGTAGTACGTCACAGATCCCTTATTTCAAAGCAAAGCTACGTCACAGATCCCGCATTTCACCCTAAAGCCTGGCTAAAAATCTGCCATAGTATGCCGATACATACATAAATGAATTAACTTAAGTGGAGATGCAGAAATGCTTACCGTGATTATTTCCGTCATAGCTGGCCTTTTTCTGTTTCTGCTTGGTTATTACCTTGGCCACCAGATCGGCTGCACAGAGCATATAAGAAAGCGTCTCAGCCGCGATCGTCGCCAACGCCAGCGAAACAACGTACCTGTCGCTCCAGGCTCTCATTGATTACCCATTATAACTTATTAATCAATAAGTTATAAATACTTCTTGACGTAATACCTTACTTTTGGCTATAACATAGTCAACATTGCCCTATTTTATTTGTGGAATGATGAATGTTTGAGCAATTTTTGCCCAAATCAAATTCTGCCCTTACTATAATTCAATTAGTTACAGCATTTTCTTGATAATTTACTTTAAGTTTGCTATATATCATATTGTAAATAAGGAGAATGTCCATGAACGAAATAGAACTTCCACTTTATGATGTTGAAGAAGTCACACTTGAGGAAGCAATTTTGATGCTGGCAACTGATGAAGAAAAATTTGAGGCCGTTTACACAGAAACATCAGAACGCATCCTGACGATGTGTGCATAAGAAGAATCAGAAAGAATCGACGAGGAAAAAATCATTCGAACCAGTTCACTCCTCCCTAAGTCTCAAGCCGGCTCGGCTTTTAGCCGAGTGCGGGCCTGAGCATTTACTACCCACACGTAATAATAAAAGTTTTGAATAGCGCTTTACTGGTTAGTAAAAGCGGCAATAATTTGATCTTCAAGTAAAATCCGATCGGCCAGGATTTCACCCAGTTTGGATAAATCGTTATCCAGGTGACCAAGGGAATTTTCCAGATCGTCATAGTCCTCGCAGTCATATTTTTCATTGAAATCGAGGATCAGTTTGGTAAGCGATGAAATAGAAGGGTACACCTCTGTGCACCATCATCTGGACATCCTGATCAGCTTTGAACGGGCGCATTGCCGCCAACTGGCTGAACAGAGAAAGGGCTTCCTTACGCGTATCCAGTAAGGTATGTAACTTATTTAGAGAATCTGCACGACGTTCCGTTTGTTCTACAGCCACGGCTATCGCTCCTTATACTTCATTTTTTCTTTTAATCCATTGAAATGAATGCTTACTATGCCTATAAATACCCAAGTTTGGCAAGGCTAATTTGTTAAAGATTGTGAAGGCACATAAGTACTTTCTTAAATATACTTAGCGCCGCCTGCTTCAGCTAAGCTATAATAGTTGTTCTTTTTTACCAGACTGATTTTCCCAGCTATGTCCAAGGCCCCTGAATTACTGTTACCTGCCGGTACTATAAAAAACATGCGCTATGCATTTGCCTATGGTGCCGATGCGGTATATGCGGGACAACCCCGCTACAGTTTGCGGGTAAGGAACAATGATTTTACCCTGGAAAATCTTGCCATCGGCGTGAACGAGGCTCATCAACAGGGTAAAAAGTTTTTTGTTGCCAGTAATATCATGCCGCATAACAGCAAGATAAAAACCTACCTGGCTGACATGGCCCCCGTCATAGACCTGAAACCTGATGCCCTGATCATGGCGGACCCGGGCCTGATTATGATGGTAAGAGAAAAATGGCCGGAAGTGCCTGTCCACTTGTCGGTGCAGGCCAATACAGTGAATTACGCGGGGGTAAAATTCTGGCAATCACTTGGGCTAAGCCGCGTAATTTTGTCACGTGAATTATCCCTGGATGAAATTGAAGAAATACGCCAGCAATGTCCTGATATGGAACTGGAAGTTTTCGTGCATGGCGCTTTGTGTATCGCCTACTCCGGTCGTTGCCTGCTATCCGGTTATTTTAACCATCGAGACCCTAACCAGGGCACCTGCACCAACGCCTGTCGCTGGGAATATAAAGTACACCCTGCAGAAGAAAACATTACCGGTGACGTAGAAAAAATTGACTTCGATGCCATGTCGGCAATACAAACACCCGAACTGTTTCCTGAACATGAGATTAAACGTCACCCGCTGGCTGACAAAACCTATTTGATCGAAGAGGCCAACCGGTCAGGGCAATACATGCCTATCACTGAAGATGAACATGGCACCTACATAATGAATTCAAAAGACTTGCGAGCCATCCAGCATGTTAAACGTCTCACTGAGATTGGTATTGATTCATTAAAGATTGAAGGCCGGACCAAATCGCATTACTACGCGGCGCGTACAGCGCAACTTTATCGTATGGCAATAGATGATGCGGTGGCTGGTAAAGAATTTAATCCCGAGTTATTCGGCAAACTGGAAGGACTGGCCAACCGTGGCTATACAGAAGGTTTTTATCAACGTCACCCTAACCAGGCTTACCAGAATTACCTGACCGGTCATTCCATTACGAATAAGCAACAGTTTGTCGGCGAGATCGTTGAATTTGATAAAGAAAAAGGCATGGCGGAGATACTTGCCAAGAACAAGTTCAAAGTTGGTGACAAACTGGAAGTGATTGCGCCTTCGGGTAACCAGGAAATTACACTGGATCACATAGAAGATTTACAAGGTCAGGAAATGGCAGAAGTGCCAGGTGGTGGCTACCAGGTACGTATTCCTTTACCACAGGCCGATTACACACAGGGACTGTTAGCGCGATACCTGCCTGAAGGTGTTGAAATTCGTACTTAAGTTTCTTCAGGTAACCCTAGCAACTGGTTGATCTTGCCAAGCAAACGAGGCAAATCAACAGGCTTGGTATCATAGTCATCACAACCTGCTTCCTGCGCTTTATCAAAATCACTACTCATTGCATGTGCAGATAAACCAATAATTGGTATATCTTTGGTCTGAGAGTTTGCCTTGAGCTGACGTGTTGCTTCCCAGCCATCCAACACAGGCAGGCTCATATCCATCAGAACAATATCTGGAGTGATGGTTTGTGTCATATCGACTCCCTGCTGCCCATCCACCGCAACTTCCACTTCAAAGCCCCGGCGTTTCAGGCGACGCGACAACATATCACTGTTCATTTCATTATCTTCAACGATGAGTATTTTTTTCATTATTAAGCCACTATATTTTCTTCTTTGTGTTCAACCCGGGTAGTCCGCAAACACAGGGTAATTGCCTTTTTCAGCTTTTTACGATTTATCGGTTTAACGACAAAACCATCTGCTCCCAGTGCATCGGCCATTTCATAATTATCAACCACAGTCATCATGATAACCGGAACAATTCCAAGTTCGCTATCTTCTTTTAACTCTTTCAATACAGCCCAGCCATCCACTTTCGGCATCATTACATCCAGCAATACTACATCTGGATGCCATGCTTTTGCCTCGTCAATCGCCTCACTGGCATTATTAATAACATTAATTTCAAAACCTTCGGCACTGAGTGTTCTGTCTATAAGATCCGATACGGCCACATCATCATCTATAACCAGGACTTTGCTTACCCTGTTTCGTCTTTCATCATCTTTCGAATTCGATAAACGAACATCTTCTGCGGATATAATTCTCTCTGAAGGTTTTCCTTCCTTACCTGTTGAGTGCGACGATCGTTCCGGCAGGATAACGGTAAACTCCGAGCCTTCATCAATCCTGCTCCTTGCATGAATTGATCCCCCCAGCATTTCACAAAAACGTTTTGAAATTGTCAGGCCAAGCCCCGTTCCACCAACTTCCTTGGTACTTGATGAGTCAACCTGTTTGAATGCTTCGAAAATGTATTCCAGATGTTCGGCATCTATTCCCACACCTGAATCACTAACAGTAAAGACCAGCAGGTCTGGGTCATCTGCCTTGCGTTTTACCTCAAGCTCAACAACCCCCTCATTTGTATACTTGCAGGCATTCCCCAGCAGGTTGAGTAACACCTGGCGCATACGGGTAAGGTCTGTAAACATGCTACTGATATCATCAGCTATGTTAACTGAAATTTTGTTGTTTCCCTTCTCTGCCAATGGCGTAATGGTTTCAATAATATTATCGATAGCCGCTTTCACATCCAGCTCTGCAAGATGTAATTCCATATGGCCTGCCTCAATTTTTGAAAGGTCCAGAATATCATTGATGACTGAAAGTAAATGTTTGCCAGCCTGTTTAATCTTTGTCAGGTCACCGGCATCACTTTCACGCCCTTCCAAATCCATTTCTTCGGCCATCATTTCGCTATAGCCAATAATGGCATTTAAAGGTGTACGTAATTCATGACTCATATTGGCAAGAAATGCGCTTTTTGCTTTACTGGCATCAAGTGCCTGGTCTCTTGCAACTGCCAGTTCCCTGGAATATTCATCGAGGTCAGAATTAATAGATTCTATTTCATGCAGGTAGCCATCACGCTCCTCGCTTCTTTTCCTGATAACCACCTCTGCATTCCGCACGACAGTAAACAGTGAAAAATAAACCAGAGCGAGAATAATGATTAATCCAAGAATGAAATTGTACTGGCTTTGTTGAATACGCTGATAGGTATCAGCAACATTGGAATAAATTTCCAGTACACCCTCAACGTCATTGTCCTCAAATGATTTTACCGGCAAATAACTATACAGAACCGTGGCATCCTGAATATCTGGTTCATGGTTCATTCCCGATAGCACAACACCTTTTGCAACGACTTTATCTTTAAAATCTGCGTGCTTGTTGTTCTGGCCGATTTGCTCGTGACTGGTTGAATAAACGACTTTTCCGAAAGTATCAAAAATGTTGACTTTTATAACATTGGTTTGCTCGATGAGTTCCTTTACGGACTGGTCAAGGACATTTATCGAATATGTTTTGTCTGTCTCAGTTATTTGTTTTTTCTCGGCAACAATATCAATAACTTCCCTGACCTGCGGCCAGATAGCATTTGCCATGGTTGTTGCCAGGGTTATATTACTTATTTCACCCTGTTTCCTGAGTTCATCTACAGCCAGGCTGCGGTACAGCCAGCCAAGCAGGATTGCGGCAACAATGACTGCCAGCAAACTGACCATGGAAAAGTTTTTAACCAGATTGAGTTGACGTTGTTCCATCATCGTCCTGTGCAGTTATTCGTCCTGATAACGTTTGCGAACCTCGATAAACTGATCTTCACAACGAAGAAATGCTTCAACAATTTCCGGTTCGAAATGTTGCCCCTTGCCATCAGCAATGATTGATTTACTTTTAGCGTGAGAAAACGCGTCCTTGTAACAGCGTGATGAAGTCAGGGCATCATAGACATCGGCAAGAGCAAGGATTCTTGCCGACAAGGGAATTTCTTCACCTTTTTTTCCTGCCGGGTAACCAGAACCATCCCATTTCTCGTGGTGATTCTCAGCAATCTCGATTCCCATACGTATAAAATCATTACCGGGATGCTGTTCATCAACCGCTCTCAGGGTATCACCACCTATCGTGGTATGGGTTTTCATAATTTCGAATTCTTCACGATCAAGCCTGGCAGGCTTGGAAAGGATATTGTCCGGTACGCCAACCTTGCCAATATCATGTAACGGGCTCGCAGTATAAATACAGTCGATATAACCTTCGCTGATTGTCGGTCGGTACTTTTCTGTCTTTGACAGGTCTTCAGCAAGGATTCGGCAGTACATTCGCATACGTTCCAGGTGGGCCCCTGTTTCCGGATCCTTGGATTCAGCCAGCTTGGAGGTTGCAAAAATAGTGGATAACTGGCTTTCCGCTATTTCTTGTATCTGTTCCTGAACCTGCGATTCCAGGTGATGGGTATATTTTTGCTCCTGATCATGCAGTTGTTTTTTCTCCAGGCAGGCACTAACTCGTGCCATCAGTAACACCGGGTTAAACGGTTTAGGCAAATAATCTTCCGCACCCATTTCAATACACTTTGCAACGCTCTGAATCTCGTCCAGTGCGGTAATCATAATGACAGGGATATGACGTAATTGCTGATCAGCTTTCAAGGTTTTCAAAACCTTGATGCCATCCATTACCGGCATCATGATATCGAGCAGGATAAGGTCAACATTATGCGTGCCAAGCTTATCCAGTGCATCCCGACCATCTTCCGCCGTGTAAATAATGTAATCCTGTCGGCGTAACCGGCGTGTGAGTACATCCCGATTCATTTCGTTGTCATCAACAACTAAAATGGCCGGAGTCGAAATTTCTTCGCCGTTTGGCTGTGGCTCACTCACTATGGCTTCCCGGTTCATGGCTACAAAGTACTCGGTTCCCTTCTGAAATTAGGACAAATTCCATTAAATATATGAAAATATCGACTGCCGGGGGCAAAAACTTTAGACATTGAGGGTGTGGTTAGGTAATTTCCTACGCACTTGTATCCTTATCCCTAAAAATTGGACTCTATTACTATGTGGCTTGGTGAATTGTCGCTTATTCAGAAAATTTCAGTTTCCATAATACCCATTCTTTTTGCCGTGGTACTGCACGAAGTCGCCCATGGCTGGGTTGCACGCTACTGTGGGGATAATACAGCCTGGCAGCAGGGTCGTTTAAGCCTGAATCCACTTAAGCATATTGATCCAATTGGCACCATCCTGGTGCCCTTATTGCTCCTGGTCACTGTTGGCTTCATCTTTGGTTGGGCAAAACCAGTACCTATCAACTGGTCCCATTTACGTCATCCGCGGCGGGATATCGTGCTGGTTGCAGCCGCAGGCCCGGCTGCAAACCTGTTGATGGCATTGTTCTGGGCGATGACGCTAAAAATCGCGATAAGTTTACCGCCAGGAATCGAATGGGTGGCAAGGCCGTTACTCTACATGGGTACCATCGGAATATTTGCCAACATCATTCTGATGGTCTTTAACCTGTTGCCTTTGCCGCCACTGGATGGCGGGCGTATTGCAACAATACTCTTACCTCATCCATGGGGCATGTATTTATCCCGCGTTGAGCCATATGGCTTTTTTATTATTATTGGCTTGCTTGCCACCGGCATTTTGTCAGCGATACTGGCACCTGCAATTGGGAAAATGACCATGCTCATCCAGGCTCTGGTTGGACTATAAAATAGTCACAACTTTTATTTTTATTGCCATTAGCAACATAACAGCAACCGGTAACAAAGCCCGTATTAAATTATGATATAGTTACCATTGCTCGGCCCGCCCGGGCTTATTTTTATTCTCGACTCACTTATTTTGTTAAATATTATTTTCAGGAAGACGAAGACCCATGATTAATTTTGAAGCACCCTCATTCTCTTCGATTATTAAATCAATAATTATTGCCATTGTGCTTGGCCTGATTGGCTATTTCCTATTTCCCTCATTACCTATCGATCAATTATCTGAACCACGCTTATTCAGTTATGCCCTGCTCATTGGTGGTATCATTGGCGGTATCCTTGTTAACACTCACTTTTCAATTAAAACTTCTTCCAGCAAAGTGGAATCTATATTTGTGGGTAACCTGGCATTCAAAGCTTCTGCCCGTGCCCTGCGTGAATTATTCGAAGACTATGGTGAAGTACACGCGGTTCGCCTGATGACAGATCGGCAGACGAAACGTCCTCGCGGATATGGTTTTGTTGAAATGAATGCGCGTGATGCAAAACAGGCTATTGCTGCATTAGACGGCAGCGAGTTTTATGGTCGTGAATTAAAAGTTAACGTGGCTAATGCGCGCAAATCCGATTGAGCGTTGAGACAGGCGTAAAAAAAG
>JARRJY010000089.1:0-7662 GCA_037388705.1 Gammaproteobacteria bacterium | reverse complement strand
CTTTCATGTACGGTCCGTTTAACTTCGTTATTATCTGTATCGAAGACAGTGACTTTTTCTTTTGTAATGAGCGCAATATCACCTTCATCAAGAATAATAAAGCGATTGGTTTCTGATAAAAGGGCTGACATATCTGAGGCAATAAAGTTTTCACCGTCTCCAATGCCAATAACTAACGGGCTGCCACGGCGTGCGGCAACCAGGCAGCCTGGTTCATCGGTGCTGATGACGCCAAGGGCATAGGCACCTTCGAGTTCCGCTACTGTTTTTCTAACCGAGTCAAACAGGTTATTTCCTGAATAAAAATGTTTATGTAACTGGTGAACAATGACTTCTGTATCAGTATCAGACGTAAATTCGTAATCCTGGCTACGCTGTTCTTCACGCAGGCTTTCAAAATTCTCAATAATACCATTATGTACAACCGCGATACTTTTCTTGCAGACATGTGGGTGGGCATTATTTTCGGAAGGAATGCCGTGAGTTGCCCATCGTGTGTGACCAATACCGGTATTACCATTGGCAGGAGTAGCGTTAAGTGCTTCTTCGAGTTGCTTGATTTTTCCTGTAGTACGTACTCGCTGAATACAGCTTTGCTGATCAAGGACAGCAATTCCTGCAGAATCATAACCACGGTATTCGAGACGCTTAAGTCCATTTATTAAAACAGAGCTGATATCCCTGTCTGCAATGGCACCGACAATTCCACACATAAAATAAATTACTTCTTCTTGCTCGGCCGTTGCCAGCCTTTTATAGATTTCTGTTTAACCCGGGTAATGGTTAACTCATTTTCCGGCGCATCACTGGTTAATACTGTTCCTGCCCCCAGTGTTGCACCTTTACCAACTTTGACAGGGGCAACCAGTACGCTATTGGACCCTGTTGATGCGTTATCTTCGATAGTTGTACGATGTTTATTCGCACCATCATAATTTGCCGTAATTGTTCCAGCCCCAATATTGACACCCTCACCCATCGAGGTATCGCCGATGTAACTAAGGTGATTGACCTTGCTACCATTGCCAATTTCACTGTTTTTTATTTCAACAAAATTGCCGATATGTGTCGCTGATTTCAATTTAGCACCCGGACGCAGCCTCGCGAATGGCCCAACCCGGCTATTTTCACCTATAACTGCATCTTCAATCATGCACATGGGAAGAATTTCAACATTATCTTCAATAACGGTATTCCTGATAACACAATTGGCACCAATGCGTACGTTGTTACCAATTTTGATTTTACCTTCCAGAATAACGTTACTATCGATAAACACATCCTGCCCGGTTTCGACAGAACCCCGTAAATCAAAGCGGCTCGGATCCTGGAATGAAACACCTTGTGCCATTAAATGCTGAACCTGGCGCTCCTGTAAAATACCTTCCAGCTCGGCCAGTTGTTCCCGACTGTTAACTCCTGCGACTTCAAACTGATCTTCAGGATGTATGGTTTCAACGGCTATACCATCATTCACTGACATGCTGATGATGTCTGTCAAATAATATTCTTTTTGTACATTGTTATTATCCAGATTCGACAACCACTGTTTTAAATTTTTACCCCTGGTTGCCAATATTCCCGTATTGATCTCGGTTATTACTTTCTGGGTATCACTGGCATCTTTTTCTTCTACAATAGCAATAACATTGGCATGCTCATCACGTACAATTCGACCATACCCGCCTGGATCATCCAGGTGCACGGTTAATAAACCAAAACCTACACTGCCGCTCCTTGCTACCTCTGTCAAAGTTTCTGTCTTTATAAGTGGTACATCACCGTATAAAATAAGGACAACATCATTGTCTTTAAATAACTTGGCCGCCTGCATTACCGCATGACCTGTACCTAACTGTTCCTTTTGTTCCACCCAGTTAAGACTTTCATCCTGTATAGTATCCTTAACCTGCTGGCCACCATGACCATAGATAACGGATATTTGATGGGAATTTAAATCGCGCGCGGTATCAATCACATGTGAAAGCATGGGCTTACCACCGATCGGGTGTAATACCTTGGGTAGTGAAGAGCGCATGCGTGTACCTTGCCCGGCGGCAAGAATCACAACATGAATAGAATCTTTTTCTGACATAACTTTGTAACGCAAAACACATTCAACAAATAGAGTAAATGTTATCCCTGTTTACTTATACGCTTATTAACACTGTGAAGCCTGGATTTGTATAGTTTGTGTATTCCACCAGAATCTCTCTCATCAGCAGCCATACCACTTTCAATTTCATGTTCATCCTGGACCTGCCAGGGAAAGGAAACAATTTTCTGGTGTTCAACCTTAACTGGCATTGAAATTCCCGACTTACAGGTCATATTAAAGACCGTAAACGACGAAGGGGCAGTATACACTGCCCCTCCCCCATGAAACCAGCAAGCTGGATTCTTATTTCCTGCGCTTACGCAGCTTATTGATCATCTCAAGTTGTGCTGTCGCTTCTGCCAGTCGCGCCAGGGTTTCAGCTTCTTCCATATCACCCTGACGATCTTTCAATGCCTGCTCGGCATCCTGCTTGGCCTGCACCGCAGCAGCCTCATCCAGGTCGTGAGCACGTACCGCTGTATCAGACAAAATGGTGACTACGTGGGGCTGAACCTCAAGGATTCCACCAGACACGTAAAAGGCTTCTTCTTCACCACCCTGCTTGGTAACACGGACTTCACCAGGCTTCAGTGACGTCAGCATCTGGGTGTGTCGTGGGTGAATACCCACTTCACCCATCACTGCGGGCGCAACCACGACTTCAACAGTACCAGAGAAAATCTCTGATTCTGCGCTTACGATGTCGACATGCATGGTCATAGCCATTTTGACCTCCCGATCAGTTTATAGCGTTTTAGCTTTCTCAACGGCTTCTTCAATACCGCCAACCATGTAGAACGCTTGCTCAGGCAGATGGTCGTATTGACCTTCGATAATGCCTTTGAATCCCGCGATAGTGTCTTTCAGGCTAACGTATTTACCAGGGGCACCGGTGAATACCTCGGCCACGAAGAATGGCTGAGACAGGAAGCGCTGGATTTTACGCGCGCGGGCTACGATCAGCTTATCTTCTTCAGACAG
The DNA here is from genome assembly GCA_037388705.1 of Gammaproteobacteria bacterium. Taxonomy (GTDB): domain Bacteria; phylum Pseudomonadota; class Gammaproteobacteria; order UBA6429; family Thiohalophilaceae; genus JARRJY01. The sequence goes on along the minus strand of JARRJY010000089.1, from coordinate 4,583 downwards.
CTCATCCATACCCAGGATCGCAATGATATCTTTCAGCTCTTTATACTTCTGCAGGTTACCCTGTACCGCACGGGCTACCGAGTAGTGCTCTTCACCAATTACGTGTGGATCCAGCTGGCGTGACGTTGAATCCAGAGGATCTACCGCAGGATAAATACCCAGTTCTGCAACCTGACGAGACAGTACCAGTGTCGCATCAAGGTGAGCGAAGGTGGTTGCTGGTGATGGGTCAGTCAGGTCATCTGCAGGTACATATACAGCCTGGAATGAAGTAATCGAACCGGTCTTGGTTGAAGTAATGCGTTCTTGCAGTTCACCCATCTCAAGTGCCAGTGTCGGCTGGTAACCTACCGCAGAAGGCATACGACCCAGCAGGGCTGATACCTCGGTACCGGCCAGGGTGTAACGATAGATGTTATCGATGAACATCAGTACGTCACGACCTTCATCACGGAAGTATTCCGCCATGGTCAGACCCGTCAGGGCTACACGCAGACGGTTACCTGGTGGCTCATTCATCTGGCCGTAAACCAGCGCTACTTTATCGATAACGCCACCTTCGGTCATCTCGTGGTAGAAATCGTTACCTTCACGAGTACGTTCACCTACACCGGCGAACACTGAGAAGCCACTGTGCTCTACCGCGATGTTTCGAATCAGCTCCATCAGTGTTACGGTTTTACCTACACCCGCACCACCGAACAGACCGATTTTACCACCCTTGGCGATAGGCATAATCAGGTCGATTACCTTGATACCTGTTTCCAGGATTTCTACCGAGGCAGCCTGGTCAGCATAGGCTGGTGGCTTACGGTGGATAGGTAAAGTTGTTTCAGCGCCAATAGGACCCGCTTCATCTACCGGGTTACCCAGTACGTCCATGATGCGTCCCAGTGTTTTCTGACCAACTGGCACATTAATTGGTGCGCCTGTATTTGAAGTCGACATATCACGACGCAGGCCATCAGTTGAACCCATGGCGATAGTACGAACAACACCGTCACCCAGCTGCTGTTGTACTTCCAACGTCAGTTCAGCTTCATCGACTTTCAAAGCATCATATACTTTGGGCATGGCATCACGTGGAAATTCCACGTCAACGACCGCGCCGATGATTTGTACAATTTTTCCAGAACTCATATCAGTTCCCCTTAAATTCCAAATTCAAATCTGTTCACTAATTCGCTTAAACCGCTGATGCGCCAGCCACGATTTCTGACAACTCTTGGGTAATTGCTGCCTGACGTGCCTTGTTGTAAACCAGCTGAAGTTCATCAATTAAGCCACCAGCGTTATCCGATGCAGCTTTCATGGCCACCATACGTGCTGCCATTTCGCATGCCACGTTTTCAACAACGCCTTGATAAACCTGTGATTCAATAAAACGAACTAGAAGACCATCCAGTACTTCTTTTGCGCCTGGCTCATAGATGTAATCCCAATGATATTCAATTTCTTCATCAGGCTCTGTAGCCATAACTGGCAATAACTGAACAGTGGTCGGATCCTGTGTCATCGTGTTAACGAAACGGTTATACACTACGTACAGTCTGTCGATTTCACCGTTATCATAGGCATCGAGCATGACCTTAACTGTACCGATAACATCAGTTACAGAAGGTGCATCACCCAGGTGAGTGGCTGTGCCTTTGATATTGCTTGTTACGCGCTTGAAGAACACTGACGCCTTTTGGCCAATGGTGCACAAGTCAACATCCACATTCTTGTCCCGCCAGTCTTTCATTTCATTGAGGACAACCTTGAATTCGTTGTTATTCAAACCACCGCATAAACCGCGGTCAGATGAAATAACAATATAACCAACGCGTTTTGCATCACGTTCTTCAAGATAGGAATGCTTATATTCAGAATGCGCAAATGCCAGGTGTTTAATCACACTTAACATTTTATCAGCATAAGGTCGTGACGCAGTCATACGATCCTGTGCTTTGCGCATTTTACTTGCGGCCACCATTTCCATAGCGCGCGTGATCTTCTGAGTATTCTGGATACTCTTGATCTGTGTGCGTATTTCTTTGCCGCTTGCCATAATCCTCTACTCCGATTACCAGCTGCCGTTAGCTTTGAACGTATCCAAAGCCGTTTTCATTTCAGCAGCGATGTCATCATTGAAGTCGCCAGACTCGTTGATCTTGGCTAACAGGTCAGCGTTGTTGGCTTTAATGTATGACTGCATAGCAGCTTCAAAATCAACAACCTTGTTTACTTCGATGTCATCCAGGTAACCTTCGTTGGCGGCATATAATGAGAATGCCTGTTCAGCAACACTCATTGGTGAGTACTGGGCCTGTTTCATCAGCTCAGTAACACGTTGACCACGTTCGATCTGGCTACGAGTCGCTTCATCAAGATCAGAAGCAAACTGTGCGAAAGCTGCCAGCTCACGATACTGAGCCAGCGCCAGACGAGTACCACCACCCAGCTTCTTGATGATTTTAGTCTGTGCTGCACCACCTACACGTGATACTGACAGACCCGCGTTTATCGCAGGACGAATACCAGCGTTGAACAAATCAGATTCAAGGAAGATCTGACCATCAGTAATCGAGATTACGTTAGTAGGTACGAAGGCAGATACGTCGCCGGCCTGTGTTTCAATGATAGGTAATGCAGTTAATGAACCTGTCTGACCTTTCACTTTACCACCGGTCAGTTTTTCAACCTCGGCTTCGTTGATACGCGCCGCACGTTCTAACAGACGTGAGTGCAGATAGAATACATCACCAGGATATGCTTCACGACCCGGTGGACGACGTAACAGCAACGATACCTGACGATACGCCCAGGCTTGTTTTGTTAAATCATCGTATACGATCAGGGCATCTTCACCTTTATCACGGAAGTATTCGCCCATGGCACAACCCGAGTAAGGCGCGATGTATTGCATGGCTGCCGAATCTGATGCTGTTGCCGCAACGATAATCGTGTGTTCCAGTGCACCGTGCTCTTCCAGCTTACGTACCACGTTAGCAATCGAAGAGGCTTTCTGACCTACCGCAACGTAGATACATTTTACGCCGGTGCCCTTCTGGTTAATGATGGCATCTACCGCTACTGCTGTTTTACCAGTTTGGCGGTCGCCGATGATCAATTCACGTTGACCACGACCGATTGGCACCATGGCATCAACTGACTTCAGACCCAGTTGTACTGGCTGGTCAACTGACTTACGAGCGATTACGCCCGGTGCGATTTTTTCGATTGGCGAAGTTGTGTCAGTTTCAACCGGGCCTTTACCGTCAATCGGGTTACCCAGTGAATCAACAACACGACCTAACAGCGCTTCACCGGTAGGTACTTCAAGAATACGACCTGTACATTTTACTTTGTCGCCTTCAGAGATGTGACCATAGTCACCCAGGATAACCGCACCTACGGAGTCCTGCTCAAGGTTCAAAGCCATACCGTATGTGTTGCCCGGGAATTCAATCATTTCACCCGACATTACATCGTTCAGACCGTGTATACGTACAACACCGTCGGCCAATGAGACCACGGTACCTTCATTACGAGCTTCGGCGCCGAGATCACTGATTTCAGATGGATTCAATTGCATGGTTGTAATCCTTATCTATGCTTACCGCATTAATGAATTGCCCAGTTTTTCCAGCTGACTGCTGACTGAACCGTCGATAACCAAATCTCCTGCGCGAACTATCGCGCCGCCGATAATGCTTTCGTCTGTTTTTGCAATCAGACTTACATCACGACCCAAGCGGATTTTCAGTGCTTCAGTTAACTGTTGTTTCTGTGCATCACTAAGCGGGAATGCAGATGTAATTTCTGCTTCAACCGTTTTTTCAGCTTCAGCGCGATGTTGCTCATACAGTGCAGCGATTTCAGGTAACACGTTTAAACGACCGTTATCAGCCAGAACATTAATAAAGTTCTTGCCCATGTCATCAATGTTGTCACCTGCAACGCCTGTTATCACATCAACCACTTTGGATGATTCGATAGCGGGATTGCTGATCATGTCCTGCATAAGTGCATCTGAAGCCACCACTGCTAACAACTGCAGCATGTCAGACCAGCCTTTTAAATCACCTTTATCTTTGGCGATATCAAATGCTGCCTGTGCATAGGGTCGTGCGATGGTGCTCTTCTCTGCCATATCTCGCCCCTTACAGTTGTGCTACCAGATCCTTAAGCAGATCTTCGTTGGCTTTCTCGTCAATCTCACGCTTCAGTACACGGCCGGCACCAGCGACTGCCAGTGACACTACTTCGCCGCGCAGGCTTTCACGTGCACGATTAACTTCCTGTTCGATTTCGGCATTAGCCGCAGTCAACAGACGTTCGCCTTCGGTGCGAGCTGTATCTTTAGCCTCTTCAACAATCTGGCTGGCACGTTTTTCTGCACCGTTGATGATTTCCTGAGCTTGAGCTTTCGCTTCTTTCAGAACTTCAGCGGCACGTTCTTTGGCCAACTCTTCGTCGTGCTTGCCTTTTTCAGCAGCAGCGAGACCATCAGCAATTTTCTGCTTACGTTCGTTTAACGCAGCCATTACTGGCGGCCAGACAAACTTCATGCAGAACCACACGAACACGATGAATGTGAT
>JARRJY010000088.1:0-6993 GCA_037388705.1 Gammaproteobacteria bacterium | reverse complement strand
TAATTCTGCACTATTGAATGCATGTAAGTATAGTGCTTTTGTGGCCTGCATATTAATGTTAACTGCGTGTTCAGGTAAACAGCATGACGATTTACAAAATTATGTTAACCAGGTAAAGGCTCGTCAAAAAGGCCGTGTAGAACCTCTGCCTGAAGTAAAACCCTATGCCACGTTTACATATAACGCACATGAACTACGCGACCCATTTACTTCCTTTGCGCTAAGTGATGCAGAAGAAAATCAAGGATTAAGACCAGATTCAGATCGTAAGCGTGAAGCATTGGAGCAATTCCCACTTGATACCCTTAAATTTGTTGGTCACCTGGAAAAGCAGGGTGTACGTTGGGGGCTAATCGCGGCGCCTGATAATACTGTTTACCGTGTACAAACCGGTAATTACATGGGTAAGAACTACGGTGAAATTTTATCCATATCTGAAACTGACATTAAACTTAAAGAAATAATTCCTAATGGCCTTGGTGGCTGGACAGAGCGTGAAGCATCAATCTCGTTAGCCGAATGATGCTTGCTGGAGTAGAGCTATGAACACTAAAAATAAACGCATACAACTTTTTTGTTTCACTATATTGTTTGCACTATCATCCGTGGTATATGCAAATAAGTTGAACGATATATCCTATTCTTCGCTACCAGGTGACCTGTTACAAATACGCTTATCCATGTCAGAACCAGCTGTCATGCCGGTAGTCTTTACTATCGATAACCCGGCAAGAATTGCCATGGATTTGGCCAATACTGAAATCGCACTTAAAGAAAAAACAACCAGTATCGGCATCAATAATGCGCGCAGCATTACCGCTGTAAAAGCAGGTGATCGCACTCGTGTTGTATTAAACCTGGCAAAAATGGTGAATTACAACACTACGTTAGAAGGTAACGATATTGTCTTAACTCTGAATACCAGTGGCACCAGTCAACCTGCTGTACCTGCACCTTCTTCAGTTCCGCAGCAATCAATAGGGGAAAATATACAGAATATTGATTTTCGCCGGGGTGAAAAAGGAGAAGGCCGCGTAATGATTTCACTGGCAGATCCAAATACTGCCATTGACATTAAAAAACGCGGTAAAGATGTTATCGTCACGGTAAAGGACAGCAAGCTTCCTGAGAACCTTGAACGCCGTCTGGACGTTATCGATTTTGCCACCCTGGTAAAAACGGTTGATGCGTTTAACCATGGAAATGATGTCCGCCTGATCATTTCGGCGACTAAAGACTTTGATCATATCGCTTACCAGACCAATGATACCTTTACAGTAGACGTAAAACCCATTGTAAAACTGAAGAAAGCCACACGGAAACGTGAATATAAAGGCGAAAGATTGTCTTTAAACTTCCAGAGTATTGATGTACGCGCTGTTTTACAATTAATCGCAGACTTTACAGGTCTCAACCTTATTACCAGTGACTCCGTTAAAGGTAACCTGACCCTGAGATTAAAAAATGTTCCATGGGATCAGGCGCTGGATATTGTACTTAAAAGTAAAGGCCTGGGCATGGAAAAACAGGGCAATGTGATCTCAGTTGCACCTATCTCAGAAATTGCGGCAAGAAATAAAGTAGAGAACTCTATCGAGGCTAATGCACCACTCTTCAGTGAATCAATACAAATCAATTACGCTAAAGCTAATGACTTGGCAAAACTAGTAAAATCAAAAGATACTAGCCTGTTATCGAAGCGCGGCAGAGTTTCTGTGGATACAAGGACAAACCGTATCCTGATAAAAGATACCTCGAAAAATATTGAAGATGTCGTAGCACTAATCAAAGAGCTTGATATTCCAATTCGCCAGGTGCTGATTGAGTCGCGAATTGTATTGGCGACTGATACCTTCTCTGAGTCACTAGGCGTACGTTTTTCAGCAGCACGTGACTATGTCAGCCTCAGCGATGGTCGACGCAAAGAAGGTGACTTTAATGTTAATCTACCTGTTGCAGGCTCAACGTTAGGACTTGCTGTGTCGCGTCTCCCTGTGGGCACCCTGGTAGACCTGGAGCTGTCCGCGGCACAGACTGAAGGTGACTCAGAAACAATATCAAGTCCGCGAGTCATTACTTCAGACAGAAACGAAGCGACCATTTTAACCGGTACCGAGATTCCGTATGAAAGTACTGATGCTGAAGGTAATACAACTACGACCTTCAAAGAGGCAAACCTGGAACTTACGGTAACCCCGCAAATTACGCCTGATGATCGCGTTATCATGGACCTGGAAGTTAACAAAGATGAACCGGATTATGGTAATACTACAGAGGCTGGCCCTCCTATCAACACCAATCGTGTCAGAACCCAGGTACTGGTTGACAATGGTGAAACGGTCGTACTTGGCGGTATTTATGATCAAACCAAGGGTACCACCTTTAACCGTGTTCCATTCCTGGGTGAAATTCCACTGATTGGTGTTTTATTCCGAAGCAGGGTTGATATCAACAATAAAGCCGAACTGTTGATTTTTGTAACACCGAAAATACTTAAAGATAAAGCATCACTTTAAATTCCAGACATACTGCGCAGGATAAAATCCTGCGCAGCAACTTGATTTCTTATCCCTAAACTGGCATATCTGCCGGATATGAACAAACACAATAAAATCTTTCTGATAGGCCCGATGGGGGCCGGCAAAACTACCATCGGCAAACAGCTGGCAGAAACCCAGTCACTTCAATTCCTGGATAGTGATCATGAAATCGAAACCCGCACCGGTGTAACAATCCCGCATATTTTCGATGTTGAAGGTGAAGAAGGATTTCGCCGCCGCGAAGAAAACATGATCGATGAATTGACGCAGAAACAGAATATTGTGCTGGCAACCGGTGGTGGTGCCGTAATAAGGGAAATTAATCGACAACATTTGAAAGACCGGGGTACTGTTATCTACCTGCACGCCGGTATCGAGCAGTTGCTGGAACGCACCGCGCGCGATAAAAATCGTCCCCTGTTACAAACCGTCAATCCCCGTGCCAAACTGGAAGAATTAATGGCTGTGCGTGAACCTCTTTATCGTGAAGTAGCAGATATTATAATAGATACTGAAGAACAGCCTGTGGCGAAAGTTGTTAAACATATTCTGCAAAAATTGCAGGAACTCCCTGCTTAAATCAATATTTTTCTGCTGCTTTTGTAATATAATTTTGTCTACACTTTGTCCAGAGTATTAACAAGTTTATGAAAACCCTGAATGTAGATCTGGGTGACCGCAGTTACCCCATATATATCGGTACCCGGTTGCTTGAACAGCCTGAACTGATCAGGCCATTCGTCACCGGCACACAGGTCATGATTGTCAGCAACGAAACTGTCGCTCCTCTCTACATTGATAAAGTTGTAAAACTATTTGATGGGTTTGAGACAGAATCCGTGATCCTGCCGGATGGTGAACAATACAAAAATCTCAAAGAACTGGATACCATTTTCGATGCCCTGCTTGGCAAACGTTTTGATCGTCAATGCACCCTGGTTGCCCTTGGTGGAGGCGTAGTAGGGGATATGACGGGTTTTGCCGCTGCCTGCTATCAACGCGGCGTTAACTTCATCCAGATACCCACAACCCTGCTGGCACAGGTAGATTCTTCAGTGGGTGGCAAAACAGGTGTCAACCATCCCCTCGGGAAAAACATGATCGGGGCCTTCCATCAACCACAGTGCGTTGTTATCGATACCGATACCCTTAATACTCTTGATGACCGACAACTCAGTGCTGGTATCGCGGAAGTGGTTAAATACGGTTTAATTCGTAGTACTGACTTCATTGGCTGGCTGGAACAGAATATGGGTAGTTTACTGGTACGTGATCCTGGTGCCATTGCCTATGCCATCGAGTTTTCCTGTCAGTGTAAAGCTGACGTGGTAGCTGAAGATGAAAAGGAAAGCGGAGTCCGGGCCCTGCTTAACCTGGGTCATACATTTGGTCACGCTATTGAAGCAGGTGCTGGCTATGGAAACTGGTTACATGGAGAGGCAGTTGGTACTGGTATGTTAATGGCAGCTGACTTATCCATGCGCCAGGGATGGTTATCAGAAAAAGATGTTCAGCGTGTCGAGGACCTGATCGATAAAGCCATGTTACCCACCCGCGCTCCGCACAGTATCGATTTTGACAAGTTCATAGACCTGATGGCAGTCGATAAAAAAGTTCGTGCCGGTAAAATCAATTTCGTCCTGTATAGATCATTGGGCGATGCATTTATTACCGATGATTTTGATATGGACAACCTTAGACAAACCATCGAAGCGCACCGCGCGGTTGCCGACGAATAATACCAGGGGTTTCTAAATGCTGACACTTGCACCCTATGCCGCCTGCGATACTACCTCACTTGGGCGCCGTCAGCCGGAAGAACCTCCCAAGCATCGTAGCGAGTACCAACGTGACCGTGATCGAATTATCCACTCCACAGCATTTCGTCGTCTCGAGTATAAAACCCAGGTATTTGTTAATCACGAAGGTGACCTGTTTCGCACCCGCCTGACTCACTCAATTGAAGTCGCACAAATGAGTCGCACTATTGCCCGTGCCATGTCGTTAAATGAAGACTTAAGTGAAGCTATCGCGCTTGCACACGATCTTGGTCATACACCTTTTGGTCATACTGGCCAGGACAGTCTGAATGCCTGCATGACAAACTTCGGGGGTTTTGAACATAATTTACAATCACTGCGCGTAGTTGATGAACTGGAAGAAAAATATGCACAGTTTAACGGTCTTAACCTGACTTTTGAAAGTCGTGAAGGCATCCTGAAACACTGCTCAATAAAAAATGCCACTGAACTGGGTGATGTTGGAGAACGTTTTCTTAATAAAACCTGGCCAAACATTGAAGCACAAATGGTGAACCTGGCTGATGCCATTGCCTATAACAGTCATGATGTAGATGATGGTTTACGTGCAAGATTAATAAGTATTGAACAACTGAGAGATGTCAGTCTGTTTAAATCATTATTTGAAGATGTGGTACGGGACTATCCTGATCTGGCTGATAAAAGAGTGATTTATGAGATAGTACGCCGCATGATTGATATTCAGATCAAGGATCTGATTGCCGCCAGTACCAGGAAAATTGAATTATCAAAACCCGAATGTATTGATGATGTTCGTCAACATGATGAAACATTAATTACTTTCAGTGATGATATGTGGGAAATGCATCGCGAGTTAAAGCGATTCCTGCGTGAAAACCTCTATAATCACTATCGTGTTCATCGCATGAGTCATAAGGCAGGCAAAGTTATTACTGAGCTGTTTGATGCCTTCATGAATGATACCCGCCTGATGCCTCCTGAATACAGGGAAAAAGCCAGGCAGGCTGAAATCAATACTAGCGAAAGTGGTCGCGCACGTGTCGTCGCCGACTACATTGCCGGCATGACAGATCGTTATGCCATTAAGGAATACGAACGTATTTTTGATCCATCAACATTAACATAACAAATAAGTTGTAACTTGTAGTAATGCGAATTTACCTACAAACACCTGTTTCACCGGATAGCCCGCCACGATATTACCAGCTACTATTACTTGAAGATATGCTGGAAGGATGGACGCTTGTTCGTGAATGGGGCCAGCAGGGTTCGGCTGGTCGGGTAAAACGCGATCATTTTGCTACTCGTGATGAAGCAGAACAGGCTATGATAAGAGTTCGTGATGCACAGTTAAATCGTGGTTACAGGATTGCATTTATACAAGGACAGGAGCAACCGCTATGAGCGGTTACAATAATGAATCACTCGATAAGACCGACCCGGATTATCTGTCAGCTCTTGGCCTGAACCAGGCTCCCTTCACTTCAAAATACCAGGATGTGTTTTTTTACCTGGATGACCAGAGCAAACAACGTGAACATTTGCTCCATCAACTTATACAAAACAAAAACCTGTTACTGGTTGTAACTGGAGAACATGGTGTTGGTAAAACCAGTTTATTAAAACGCTTTATAAGTACTGCCAATGATAACTGGTCTGTTTGTAATATACAGGCCAATGCCATGATGGATGCCCACCAGCTACTCTCGGGTATTGCTCAGGGTTATGGTTTACAGGTAACTAACCAGCCTGCCACAGTATTGCAGGATACTCTTTATCAATACCTGGTCACTATCCAGCGAAACGAACAGGTACCTGTTCTGCTTATTGATGATGCACACGAACTCCCCAGGGATGCCCTAGAGGCCCTGTTTACTCTTGCTGACACAGAAACCGGTGAAGGCAACCTGTTACGCATTATTTTAATTTGTGAACCACAAATAGACATAATGCTGGAATCACCTTCAATTCAGCCACTACGGAAACGAATTACCCATACCATGGAGATTCCTGCATTTAATGAGGAACAGACTGCTGAATATATTAAACATCGTCTTGCAGTCAGCGGTTTTACCGGTGCAAGCCCGTTTAAACCCGGCGACATAAAAAAGATCTACCAGGTTTCACGAGGTGTGCCCACGCGCATTAATGAGCTGGCTCATCTACACCTGCTTAGTGAAGAATATGCGCCGGATAACCCGGAGATATTACCGGAAGAGTTTACCCGCTTATCCTTTAATAAAAAACGAATTGCTGCCGGTGCTGTTGTAATTGTCATTGTTGTATCAGGTTTGTTTCTTCAAAACTCCATTGGCAACCTGTTTAAGAGTGAGTCAAGGCAAACACAGGTTGCAAATATCACACCGTCCCCAATCAATAAACCTTTACCTGAAACTAAAACGAAAAAAATTATCGAGCGGGTTATCACTCCACCTGATAATCAACAACAGGTACAACCTTTGGCAGAACAACCTGGTAGTCCGCTTTCAGGAGATATTACAAAGGAGGAGGATATTGAGCCTGTCATTGAAAAACCGGAACCGGTAATTAAAGCAAAAATAAGAAGTACCTTGCCAAACCCGGTAATAGGCAGTCGCAAAGAACAGGCCATCCTGGTAAATGGAGAAGGTTTCAGCCAGGACACTGATGTCATTGTTAGCTGGTCAGGCAAC
>JARRJY010000087.1:0-12230 GCA_037388705.1 Gammaproteobacteria bacterium | reverse complement strand
TGTATGAAATCGGTGCCAATTACGGCACGTAAACCACCTAATAAAGTATAGGCTACACAAATAGCAAGTATTACGCTCATACCGAGTTGATAATCAATCCCGGTAAGTGCATGGATCAGGACGCCGCCCGCCATTCCAAGGCTTATTAGCCAGCCAATACCATAAAACAGGGATATCAACAGGAATACACGCCAGGCAAATACTCCGTAACGTAAACGAATAAAATCACCACTGGTATAACCAGCCGGCATCAATATTTGTATACGCTTGGCCAGCGGGGCAAACAACATCAGGCCGACAGAACCAAGGGAGTATCCCAGCATTCCCCAGATACCCAGTTGCAAAGCAAGCTGAGGTGCGGCCATGGTCGTATTACTGGTAACCCAGGTTGCCATGGCCGTGGCAATACCCAGTGCCATGCCGACATTACGCCCTGCCAGCATGAAGTCATCCAGTTGTTTTGCTTTACGACCCCAGAACCAGCCAAGAAAGATCCATACGACACTGAATATGGCCAGTATTATCCATCCAGTATTACTATCAAGGACTGCCGAGTTAACATTATTCATGATGACACCACTTCTTTTATTTCTTTTATGGCTTCACTTGTTGTCATGACCCGCGCGTAACGATCACGAATTGTTTCTATGGTAGCGTTATGTAACTGCGGTGTTACGGTTGCGCAGGCATCATTGATCATCGTGGTATAAAAGCCACGATCACAGGCATCCCGCACCGTAGTGGATACACATTCATTGGTATAAACACCACAGATAAACAATCCGGTGATCCCCATATTTCTTAGAAGGTATTCAAGATTGGTGGAGTTGAAAACACCACTGGCGGTTTTATTGATAATTATTTCATCACCCTTGGGGGCAACTTCTTTAAGAAATTCTGATTCCTTTGAGCCGGGAGGAGCATGCAAGTCTAATCGTTTATGTCCGGCACTTCGTTCTCTGCCATCTTGTGTTATTGACATAATGCGGGTATGAATGACTTCTAGCCCCAGGTCGCGGAAATTGTCCTGTAATCGCCGTACATTTGGTAATACAACATGATCGAGGCGCTTGAAATAATATTCCTGGGCTTCTCTTGGCACACCAGATTTTTCAGCGTTGGCAAATACGCCAAAGCCTGGTGCCGCATCTAGATACTGGAGATCGATAACCAGCAGTGCCGTTTTATGTTTTTCAATGGATTCAACGACACCAGGCGCTTCGGCAATAGATTCACGATAACTTTCTTCCAGTGGATCGATATGAAGAAAATCCTCATTAACAATATCAAGCTCCGTCTTTTCTAAATCACTCATAACTGACCTCCGGCAATACGGAACATGGTATTCAGTGCGACATTGGCACCTTTCTCGATATCGTCCATGTCGGTCCATTCGGCAATTGAGTGGCTACGACCATCCTTGCTTGGTACAAAAATCATTCCGGCCCTGGCGATATTGGCAATGATTTGTGTATCATGGGCAGCGCCACTGGCCATCTGTAAAAAGGGTACTTTCAGAGACTTGCAGACGTTCTCAATGGTTTCAACAATACCGGTATCACTTTTGACCGGGTTAATTTCGCTGAGCACACGAAATTCAAACATCAGGTCATGTTTTCGGGCGATGGCAGATAATGACTTTCTAAACGCGGTGCCAAGGTCATTAAGGATATCAGGGTTGGTATCACGTGCTTCCAGCGAAAATTCCACTTTGCCCGGAATGACATTGGCTGCTCCCGGACTTATCTCTACACGACCGATTGTCGCGACACTTCGTGGACTGCCATTTTCATCAAGGATGCGTTGCAGCTGGCTGGCAAACTCACTTAGGCCCATGAAAGCATCTTTACGCATATCCATCGGTGTGGTACCTGCATGGTTAGGCGTGCCAATTAAATTTACATCCCATTTAAATAAACCGGCAATGGCATCTACATTACCGATACTGATATCCATTTGATCCAGCATGGGGCCCTGTTCAATGTGAAGCTCCAGAAATGCGTGTATGGAATCAGGACTGCGTTTGGCATGAAGTGCTTCCATGGCATCCAGCCCAACATCACGCATGGCATCGATTAATTTTATTCCTTCAAGATCGGTAGCATTGAGAATTTTTTCCGGGGTTAACATGCCGGCCAGGGCCTGGGAACCCAGCATCCCACCAAAGCGACCTTCTTCATCACTAAATGCAATTGCTTCAACAGGGTAGTAGATTTTTAACTTTTGTTCTTTTATACAACGCAGGCATTCGATAGCGACGATAACACCCAGTGCACCATCAAGGTGACCTGCAGCTGGTACGGTATCAATGTGCGAACCCATCAGAACCGAGGGCTTTTTATCATCCCATTGATATCGGGCATATAGGTTTGCTGCACCATCCTGGTAAAAGTCGAGGCCGGCTTCTTCCACCGTTTTTTTAAACCAGCTTCGTGCCTGCATATCACCTTCACTAAATGCCATGCGATAGATGCCATAATCTTCACAACGACCTATTTCAGCGAGGGTCTCTATATCAGACTGCAATCGCTCACGATTGATACTAAGAATATCCATAAGTTGTTTAGTTATTGGCTAGTTTGTTCCCTTTTAAAATCAGTACCAGGATGGCAATGAAAACAATGGCACCGGCCAGGAAAAACAAAATTGCGGTCTGGAGAGGGTGGTGCGAAACAGTGACCTTAACCACATTACTTACTTGAGCTTGAGGACTGTTGTTGGCCGTGACTTTTATACGGTAATAATAGTCACCATCTGGTTTTCCACTGACTACCCGGGCCAGGTCCTTACCTTCATAGATAACTTTATAGTTGTTAAAGTCAGATGCCATTGATTCCTGTAGCTGGAAAATGTCGGTATCACCGGACCAGCTCAACTGATAATAGCCGGCGGTAGCAAGCTGACTATCACTGGTAAGCTCCAGTGCCTGTGCATTCTGATTACTGGAGATAAACAGCAAGCCAATAGCAAAAAATATGATTAATGCATAATTTCGATCGGGCAGGTGGGAGCGACTGCACCCAAATCGAGGAAGGAACAGAAGCCAGCCCCAACGGGCAATTCGGCTTGTTAGTACAAAATTTCTAACAGTATGCCACAATAAAATAACGATTTCATATTGCGAGCCTGTGACTGGCATCTAAAAGTGTGAGTTTGCATGTTTTCAGGCATAAAAAAACCGGTTCATTTGAACCGGTTTTTAAAATCCAGGTCTGGATTCGATTATATTGCGCGAACGCGTGCATTCAGGCGTGATTTATAACGTGCTGCCTTGTTCTTGTGAATCAGGCCTTTGTTTGCTGTTTTATCAATAACAGACACGGCCTCGTTATAGGCTTTTTGCGCCTGGTCTTTTTCACCAGCCTGAACCGCAGCAATTACTTTCTTCACGAAAGTGCGGAACATCGAACGATAGCTGGTATTGTGCTGACGGCGTTTTTCAGCCTGACGGGCACGTTTGCGTGATTGAGCTGTATTGGCCAAGGTCTCTCTCCAGGGCTTATGAATTCAGAAAGGCGCGTATTATGGGGGTTTTACCCCCATTGGTCAAATATTTTCAACAATAACTAGCAATAAAAGTAAGTGATCGCTAACGTCATGTAAACCTAAAAAGGCAATGATAATCAGTTACTTACTGCAACAGGGCTATCAGTGAAATTAGGCGTGGCTATGCTCACAGGTAAATATTGTAGTCTGTAAGGGGGAGAGGGCGTGATTGACTCCTCGTTTTTAGGGAAGTTTGCCGTATTATACTGAGAGAGGCCCAGCTAGGGCTGGAATATTTCACCGAATCATAACCAAGGATTGTGTCATGAAATTACTGAAGAATATCTTTGCTCTCATTGGGCTTATTGTTGTAATCGCCACTATCGCTTTGGTGTACAAGGCAGCACCGGTATACCGGACATTCTCAACATTTGATGAAAGAGCCTGGGAGACCTATTCTCAACTGGCAGAAAATGTGCTGAAAACAGGCAATGCTGTCGAGGCCACGGTCTGGAAAACACCGGTGCAGGAGGGCTTGTCGGCCAAGGATGTGGAAGACGCCATGCGCTCGGTGGCCAATGAGTACAACATCAAGAATGTCGGTGAATTGCCCTTGTACAAACAGGTTGAAGCCATGAGTGGCAAGCCATACCGTTTCATGAAGATTTTCATGTTTTGTAATGCCCTAACGGCTGCCAAAATGGCCGATTACAGTGATGCCTTTTCTGCTTACCTGCCTTGCCGTGTAACCCTGTTACAGGACAAGCAGGGTAAGTACTGGATTTACTCACTGAACATGGATTTGATGATCCACGGCGGCAAACCATTGCCCCCTGATCTCAAGCAGGAGGCATTGAAAGTGAAAAAGATCATCCAGGAAATTATGAAACGTGGTGCGGCAGGTGAATTTTAGTCGGTGCAACGTTCTTGAAACGTTCATCACCGAGGCATGATATGCTCTACCTGATATAAAAATCATAATAATCAGGCAGGTATAGTACATGGGGTTGTTACGCTCCACATTCACAGTCAGTAGTATGACCATGTTGTCCCGGGTGATGGGATTGATCCGTGACATGGTTTTTACCCGCCTGTTTGGTGCAGGAATTGCTACGGATGCTTTCCTGGTAGCATTTAAAATTCCCAACTTCCTGCGCCGCCTGTTTGGCGAAGGTGCATTCTCGCAGGCCTTTGTGCCGGTACTTAATGAAGTAAAAACCAAGGAAGGTAAGGAAGCGGTCGCTAACCTAAGTTCAAATGTGGTTGGTACGATGGCATGGGCACTATTTTTGTTAACTGTTATCGTCGTCATCGCCGCGCCGTTGGTGGTGATGGTGATTGCACCTAAATATTACAGTGATCCAGCCAGGTTTTACCTGACTTCAGCCATGTTAATGGTGACTTTTCCTTATATCCTTTTCATATCTCTGACTGCATTAGCAGGAGGAATACTCAATACGTATGGGACGTACTGGGTACCGGCTTTTACCCCGGTATTTCTTAATCTGAGCCTGATCGGATCTGCGTACTGGTTATCACCCCATATGCAAATCCCCGTTGTCGCGATGGCATGGGGTGTGTTTGTTGCTGGCGTGATCCAACTGGCATTTCAAATTCCATTTTTAGCCAGGTTGGGAGTATTACGTTGGCCTAAATGGGGGTGGAAGAATCCAGGAGTGCAAAAAGTGTGGCGATTAATGCTACCCGGTATTTTTGGTTCCTCGGTCATGCAGATAAACCTGATGTTTGATGTGATCATTGCATCGTTCCTGGTGGCTGGCAGCATCACCTGGCTTTACGTCGCGGATCGAATGGTGGAATTGCCACTGGGCGTGTTTGGAGTTGCACTGGCTACGGTGATCCTGCCCAACCTGTCGCAGAAACATGCGGAAGGTGATCCCCATAATTTTTCGCGTATGATCGACTGGGCATTGCGCTGGGTGTTAATTATTGGTTTGCCAGCGGCAGTTGGACTGGCAGTACTGGCCATTCCTATCTTGTCGACACTCTTTTTATATGGGGACTTCAGCGCGTTTGATGTAAAGATGGCCAGCTACAGCCTGTACGCCTATTCGTTCGGGCTGCTGGGTTTCATCCTGGTAAAGGTGCTGGCCCCTGGCTATTTTGCCCGCCAGGATACCCGCACCCCGGTACGAATCGGGATCATGGCCATGGTCGTCAACATGGTGTTTAACGTGATATTCGTGTTTGGCATGATAAAATTGGGTATTGTTGGTGCCCATGCAGGTTTAGCACTGGCGACCACGGTTTCCTCGTTTTTTAATGCCACCTTGTTGTACAGGGGCTTGAGAAAGGATGGGGTCTACAAGCTACAGCCTGGCTGGTTAAAACTGCTCTTTCAGACGGGCCTGGCGGTATTCATCATGGGGCTGGTGCTATTTTATTTTACGGGTGATACTGCAGAGTGGCAGGGTGCTTCTGCGGGCCAGCGTGCTTTGCACCTGGCAGGCCTGATTGGACTTGGTGGAGCAGTCTATTTCATTACCTTGTGGTTGAGTGGCTGGCGTTTTGCCAGTTTACGTCGGCCTGCAACGCATTAGCCATCAATGGCCAGGAAAAATACTGTCCAGGCCGATTAAGTTGAGCCTAACTTCTTGTTATACTTCCATTCTTTTGTGATTGATGGGACAAAATGGAGCTGATTCGCGGCCTGCATAACCTCCGCCCCGGGCACCGTGGCTGTGTTGCCACTATTGGTAATTTTGACGGGGTGCACCTGGGTCACCAGGCAGTCATCGGGCAACTGGCGGAAAAAGCGGATACCCTGTGTTTACCCGCGGTGGTCATTACCTTTGAGCCGCAACCAATGGAATATTTTGCCCCGGAAAAGGCTCCATCAAGGCTGACCCGTTTTCGGGAAAAGCTGCAGGCATTGAAGCGCTATGCCGTAAACCGTGTGTTGTGTTTACCCTTTAACAGGAAACTGGCAAATCTTAGTTATAAAGATTTTATCCGGCAGGTACTGGTTGACGGGCTGGATGTAAAGTACCTCGTGGTGGGTGATGACTTTCGCTTTGGCAAAAACCGTGAAGGTCATTTCGAGCACCTGGTAGAAGCCGGCAAAGAACATGGTTTCCAGGTGGTGAACATGCACACTTTTGCCATTGATGATGAACGGGTAAGTAGTACCCGCATACGTCATGCCCTTGAGCGAGGTGACATGGAGCAGGCGGAACAATTACTGGGCCGGGATTACCGCATGAGCGGCCGGGTTGCACATGGTGAAAAGCTGGGGCGTGAACTGGGTTTCCCAACGGCCAATATTCACATTCATCGCAAGGTGTCGCCGTTACAGGGGATATTTGCCGTAGAGGTGTACGGCCTTGAAGAAGAACCCTTACAGGGCGTGGCAAGCATTGGAATCCGCCCAACCGTTGGGGGTACCAAGGTAATCCTTGAAGTGTACCTGTTTGATTTTAACCAGGATATTTACGGCAGGCATTTACAGGTGAGTTTTTTACACAAGATAAGAGATGAAGAACATTTTGAATCACTTGAAATACTGAAAGAAAAAATTGCGGAAGATGTCGTCAAGGCGAAAGAATTTTTTAAGAACTCATAATTTATAAACTTTAATACGGTAGCAACGTGGCAGATTACAAACATACACTGAATTTACCTGAAACTGACTTTCCCATGCGCGGCAACCTGGCCAAGCGTGAACCGGAATTTCTCAAACGTTGGCAGGACATGGATCTCTATGGCCAGTTACGTAAGCTTTCAAAACAACAGAACCGAAAGCCTTTCATCCTGCATGATGGACCTCCCTATGCCAATGGTGACATCCATATCGGTCATGCCGTAAACAAAGTTTTAAAAGATATTATCGTTAAATCCAAAACCATCAGTGGTTTTGATGCGCCGTATATTCCTGGATGGGATTGTCATGGTCTGCCTATTGAATTACAGGTAGAGAAAAAAGTTGGCAAGGCCGGTCTGAAAGTTTCCGCGCAAGAGTTCCGCAAAGCCTGCCGCGAATATGCCCAGAAACAAGTCGATGGTCAGCGCGAAGACTTTAAACGATTAGGCGTCGTTGGTGACTGGGATAATCCATATCTCACCATGAACTTCCAGTTTGAAGCGGATATCGTTCGTGCGCTTGGTAAGATCATCAAGAATGATCACTTACATAAAGGTTCCAAGCCAGTTCACTGGTGTGTGGACTGTGGCTCTGCACTGGCTGAAGCGGAAGTCGAATACGAAGACAAAACTTCACCAGCAATTGATGTTCGTTTTGAATTACTGGACGAAGAAGCCCTGTTTACCCGTGCCCATCATACGGAAGAAACCGGTGAGGGTGATATTTCGGTGGTTATCTGGACCACTACACCGTGGACATTGCCAGCCAACCAGGCGGTAGCACTGAATCCGCAACTGGACTACGCGGTGGTACAGACTGAAGGTGCCGGTGACCACCCCAGGGAACGTTTGATAGTTGCTGACGCCATGCTCAAGGACGTCATGGCCCGTTATGGTATTGAAGATTATCGCGTCATCGCTTACTGCAAAGGCGATGCCCTGGAAGGCCTGAAGTTGGCCCATCCTTTTTATGATCGAGAAGTACCTATTATCCTGGGTGAGCACGTTACCACCGAAGCCGGAACCGGCGCTGTCCATACTGCACCGGGCCATGGCCAGGACGACTATGTTGTCGGCAGCCGCTATAACCTCAAGGTAGATAACCCGGTGGGGGGTGATGGCAAGTTTGTTGAAAGCACACCTTTGTTTGCCGGCAAGCATGTATTTAAAGCCAACGATGATGTACTGGAAACATTAAGAACCAACAATAAACTGGTGCACAGTGAAGCGTTACGCCATAGCTATCCGCATTGCTGGCGTCACAAAACACCGATCATTTTCCGTGCGACACCGCAATGGTTTATCAGTATGGAACAGAATGGTTTACGCGAGAAGGCATTAAAAGCCATAAAGAAAACCCGGTGGATGCCGGATTGGGGTGAAGCGCGTATCGTTGGCATGGTCGAAGGCCGTCCTGACTGGTGTATTTCGCGTCAACGCACCTGGGGTGTTCCGATAATCCTTTTTGTCAATAAAAAAGATGGCAAGCTACATCCTGATACTAATGAGTTAATCGAGAAAGTGGCGCAGCGTATCGAAAAAGAAGGCATCGATGGCTGGTTTGAAATGGACCCGGCTGAGTTACTGGGTGATGATGCAGCACACTATGACAAGGTACCTGATACCCTGGATGTCTGGTTTGATTCGGGTGTTACCCATCACGCTGTGCTCAATCAACGCGAAGGTTTAACGCAATACCCGGTAGCTGATCTTTACCTGGAAGGTTCGGATCAACATCGTGGCTGGTTCCAGTCATCTTTGATGACATCAGTTGCCATGCAGGGAGTGGCACCTTACAAGTCAGTGTTAACTCATGGTTTTACGGTAGATGCCAAGGGACAGAAGATGTCCAAGTCCAGGGGCAACGTGGTAGCACCACAAAAAGTAGTGAACAGCCTCGGTGCGGATATTCTGCGTTTATGGGTGGCGACCACCGACTACCGTGGCGAGATGACGGTATCCGATGAAATTTTAAAACGCTCGGCAGATGCCTACCGTCGTATTCGAAATACGACACGTTACCTGTTATCTAACCTTAATGGTTTTGACCCGGGAAAAGATGCTTTGCCTGCAGATAAGATGCTGGCTCTGGACAAATGGGCGGTAGAAAAAACCCGTGAGTTACAGGACAAGATCATTGCGGCCTATGATAATTATGAATTCCACAACATCTATCAAACACTGCATAACTTCTGTGCTGTAGAACTGGGTAGTTTTTATCTTGATATTACCAAGGATCGTCAATACACCACAAAAGCAGACAGTGTTGCACGCCGTTCCTGCCAGACAGCCATGTATCATATTACCGAAGCGATGGTGCGCTGGATGGCACCGATATTAAGTTTCACCGCAGAAGATGTCTGGCAGGTAATGCCGGGCGAACGCAACAAGTCGGTATTTCTCAATACCTGGTACGAGTTACCAAAGATGCATGCGATAGAGGATGTGGCTGCATCCATGCAATACTGGAAGCAGATCATGGAAGTACGTGATGCAGTAAACAAGGAACTGGAAGCCTTGCGTGTTGCCGGTGGCATTGGCTCAGGCCTTGATGCTGAAGTGGGTATTTACTGTGGACGCGAAATTCATGACCTGCTGGCAACGCTGGGTGATGAATTACGTTTCGTGCTGATTACCTCGTATGCACGTATTTACCTGGCAGGTGAGCCACCGAATGAGGCAGCTCATTACACGTTGACATCCAATGATGAAATCTGGGTATCGGTAAGTCCGTCGGAACATGCCAAGTGTGTACGTTGCTGGCATCATCGCGAAGATGTTGGCAGTAACAGTAAGCATCCAGAACTGTGTGGCCGTTGTGTTGAGAATGTTGATGGCGACGGTGAGCAACGCGAACATGCTTAAAGTGCTCAGGTCATCTTTTAATAGTCACGGGCCGATGCTGAAATGGTTATGGCTTGCGCTGTTGGTGATCGTGCTGGACCAGGTTACCAAGCAGGTTGCTGCAAGTTTACTGGACCCGGCTGGCAACGCTGGTTCTTTACCGTCATTGCGCTACTTGTCAGTACAATACTGATAGCCTGGACCAGTAAATTAAAAACAGAAGACAAGTGGCAGGCCATTGCATTTGCCATGATATTGGGTGGTGCGCTTGGTAACGTGATTGACCGGGTTTTACATGGTTATGTCATTGACTTTATTGACGTGTATTACCAAAACTGGCACTGGCCGGCATTTAATATTGCGGACTCGAGTATATTTATAGGTGTGGCTATTTTGATTATAGAATCCTTCCGTCAACATAAGCGCGAAAGGGTAGACGAAGGAGAAACAAAACATGGCTGATATCGAAGCCTTAACCATTGGCCCCGGTTGTGAAGTGACCCTGCATTTCCAGTTAACGCTGGAAGATGGCACCATAGCTGATTCCACCATTGGGCATGATCCTATCCAGTTTGTGATGGGCGATGGCAGCTTAATCGAAGGCCTGGAACTGGCTTTGTATGGTTTAAAAGTAGGGGATAAACAGGTATTGTCCATCGAGCCACGTGAAGCTTTTGGTTTCCCGGATGAAGAAAATATTCATGAAATGTCCCGCAGTGAATTTCCCGAAGAAATGAATATCGAGGAAGGTATGATCATTGAATTTGATACGCCTTCCGGTGAACGTATCCCCGGTGCAATAAAAGAAATTAAAGGTGATACGGTAGTAGTGGATTTCAATCACCCGCTGGCCGGTCATGAAATCACTTTTGATGTAGAGATCATCGACATCAAGCCCGCAACCTAACATGATGCAAATACAACTAGCCAATCCCCGTGGGTTTTGTGCCGGTGTTGACCGGGCTATCGAGATAGTAGAACGCGCACTGGAGATTTTCGGTGCGCCGATTTATGTGCGCCATGAAGTGGTGCACAACAAGTTCGTGGTTGATAATTTACGTAACAAGGGTGCGGTGTTTGTCGAAGAACTCAGTGAAGTACCTGATGGTGCCACCGTAATTTTCAGTGCGCATGGTGTTTCACAGGCAGTGCGTAAAGAAGCCGAACAACGTGGTTTAAAAGTCTTCGATGCCACCTGTCCGCTGGTGACCAAGGTGCACCTGGAAGTTGCCCGTTATAGTAAAGCGGGGCAGGAATGTATCCTCATAGGACATGAAGGCCACCCGGAAGTGGAAGGTACCATGGGTCAGTTCGATGAATCTCAGGGCGGTCATATGTACCTTGTTGAAACGGTAAATGATGTCGCGACACTACAGATCCACGATCCTGAGCACCTTGCCTTTGTTACCCAAACGACACTTTCCATGGATGATACCGCGGCGGTGATTAATGCTTTGCGTGACAGGTTTCCGAACATACATGGCCCGAAGAAAGATGATATTTGTTATGCCACGCAGAGCCGCCAGGATGCCGTCAAGAATTTAGCTTCGTATTGTGATCTCGTACTGGTGGTAGGCTCACCCAACAGTTCCAATTCCAACCGCCTGCGTGAAGTTGCCGAGCGCCAGGGCGCTAAAGCTTACCTGATTGATGATGAGTCTGAAATTAAAAAAGACTGGTTAGACAATATTAACCAGGTGGGGATTACTGCTGGTGCTTCCGCTCCTGAAATCCTGGTCGAACAGGTTATACAACGTTTACAGGAGTGGGGGGCTGATACGGTGGTGGATAATGGCAAACGGGAAGACATCGTCTTCCCGGTGCCAAAAGAGTTAAGAGGTTGCTGACTATCGCGACCAACAGTTCCTGGTGCTCACGGCATTGCTGTCATCGTACGCCAACCTTTCACCTAATTGGTTCAGAGTAAACCTGGCACAATCTGTATCAGCTGTTTGCGAGGCAGTAGCGGTAGCTGTCAGGAGGTATACATCAGGTGAAGTACCGTAAGTTGCAGAAAGGTTATATTTTCCATTAGTTGTTGTTGTCGCCCGGTATAATTTAGTCATATCGTTAGTGTAATGGCCTAATTTTGAAAATTCCCTTTCCTGTCTTACCGACATTTCAGTCAGTGCACTGATGGCTTCCTGGCGGTAGCCTCGACGTTTTTGCTCTTCGTAGTAATTTACAGCAATACTGGCAATGATCGCGATAATGGCAACAGTAACAATTGCCTCGATCAGGGTGAAACCATTTTGTGTTCTTATCATATTAGTTCTGTTCCTTATTCATAGAATATCTCA
>JARRJY010000086.1:0-7169 GCA_037388705.1 Gammaproteobacteria bacterium | reverse complement strand
AAAACACCAATAATGCGTGAAAGTGCCCTGTACTGCATGTTTATTTTCGCCAGAAGGCGGGTGTAAGTAGTACCAGTAAGGTAAAGATTTCGAGCCTGCCCAGCAACATGGCAAATCCCAGAATCCATTTGGCAGGATCGTGTAGTCCAGCATAGTTGAGACCAACTTCATTTAAGCCAGGGCCCAGATTATTCATGGCTGCAGCAGTTGCTGAAAAAGCACTGATTTGATCAAGTCCGGTCAACATCAGAATCAACAGGACGATACTGAAGGCTGCAACATATGCAGAGAAAAATCCCCAAACTGCAGCAATAATACGATCCGGTAGAGGTTTACCCCCTACTTTAATCGGGAGAACAGCATTTGGATGGATCAGGCGTATTATTTCACGCATTCCTTGTTTTAGTAGTAACAGAAAGCGAATCACTTTCATGCCACCACCGGTAGAGCCGGCACAGGCACCGATAAAACTGGTAAACAATAACATAACAGGCAGGAAGCCAGGCCAGTTATGGTATTCCTGTGTGGTAAAGCCGGTAGTTGTGCCGATAGAAACTGCCTGGAAAACGCCATGCAACACGGCACGTTCAAAATGAATAAAATGATCAGTATAAAAAAGATAAGAAGAAGCAATGAAAGAGACAATTATCAGTATAATGAAATAGGTTTTAGTTTCTGCATCTTTGAAGTAATGAAAAACACTGCGAGAACGCCAGGAAAGAAAATGCAGTGCGAAATTAATTCCTGCCAGTAGCATGAAAACTATTGCAACCACTTCTACCATGGGCGTGTCATTAAAATGGCCCATGCTGGCATCATGTGTAGAAAAACCACCAATCGCAATGGTAGAGAAGCTATGTGCAATTGCATCAAAAGCATCCATCCCTGCAAACCAGTAGGCAAGAGCACAAAGTACTGTCAGGCTTAAATAGATGTACCATAATGCTTTTGCTGTTTCGGTAATTCGTGGGGTTAGCTTGCTGTCTTTTATGGGGCCAGGTGTTTCTGCTTTATAAAGTTGCATACCACCAATACCTAGCATAGGCATAATCGCCACGGCTAAAACAATAATACCCATACCTCCCAGCCATTGTAGTTGTTGGCGATACCAGAGGATGGACTTTGGTAATGCATCCAGTCCTGTCAGTACAGTTGCGCCTGTTGTGGTTAACCCGGAAATTGATTCAAAAAAAGCATCGGTCAGGGAGATATCCAGTTGCGTTGATAAAAACAATGGTATTGCACCTGACAGGCTCAGTACCAGCCAGAACATTACTACTATTAAAAACCCGTCACGCAGACGCAATTCTTGTTTCTGATTTTTAACCGGTAACCACAATACGATGCCTGTAATCAGTGTTGCGGCAAATGCATAAAAGAATGGTTCAAAGGCGCCATCGATATAAATTATGGAAACAATCATGGGTGGCACCATGGTAAAACTGAATACCATAAGTAGTATGCCGACGATGCGTTGAATAACGAGTAGTTGCATAACAGTCGACTATATAAAAGTGATACCTACCTGGAACAGTTTTTCTACTTCTATAATATATTTTTTATCAACCAGGAAAAGAATAACGTGATCTTCCGGTTCGATGGTGGTGTCATGATGTGCAATGATTACTTCTTCACCCCGAACAATGGCACCAATAGTTGTGCCTGGTGGAAGCTTGAGTTCTTCAATACTTCGGCCGACAACTTTCGAGGTATTTTTATCACCGTGAGCAATCGCCTCGATGGCTTCAGCAGCACCTCGGCGCAATGAGTGTACCTTAACGACATCTCCACGACGTATATGAGCGAGTAAGCTGCCAATGGTAGATTGTTGTGGCGAAATGGCGATATCAATCTCGCCACTTTGCACCAGGTCAACATAAGCCGCACGATTGATAAGTGTCATTACTTTATGGGCGCCAAGACGCTTGGCCAGCATTGAGGCAAGAATATTAGCCTCATCATCATTGGTTAAAGCGCAGAATACATCAACACTTTCAATATTTTCTTCGATAAGCAATTCTTCATCGGCAGCATCACCATAGAGAACGATAGTGTTTTCAAGTTCGTTGGAAATCACGCGAGTGCGGTCGAAGTTATGATCGATAAGCTTGACCTGGTAATCTTTTTCCAGTGTCTGAGCAACACGCTTGCCAATGTTGCCACCCCCAACCAGCATAATTCGCTTGTAAGATTTATCCAGGCGACGCAGCTCGCTCATTACACTACGGATATGTTTTGTGGCAGCAACGAAAAACACTTCATCGTCTGCCTCGATAACGGTTTTTCCCTCCGGGATTATGGGACGTCCACGACGGTAGATGGCAGCAACCCGGGTATCAATATTTGGCATATGATCACGCAAAGTGCGGAGTTCATGACCAACCAGCGGGCCACCGTAATAGGCACGAACACCAACAAGCTTCAACTGGCCGTCAGCAAAGTCCAGCACCTGCAAAGAACCCGGGTGCCTGATCAGGCTTTCGATATAATCTGTGATCAGTTGCTCCGGGCTAATAAGATAATCAATTGGCAGTGCATCCTGTGAAAACAGCTCTTTTTGTTTGAGGTATTCAACGGCCCTGACGCGAGCAATTTTGGTAGGAGTATGAAAAAGGGTGTAGGCTACCTGGCAGGCAACCATGTTGGTTTCATCACTATCTGTTACTGCGACCAGCATATCAGCATCATCTGCACCGGCCTGGCGTAATATTTCAGGATGTGAGGCATGGCCTGCTACGGTACGTAAATCGAGGCGGTCCTGAAGTGACTGGAGAACACTTTCATTGGCATCAACGATGGTAATATCGTTTGCCTCATTGGCAAGATTTTCTGCCAGTGAACTACCAACTTGTCCTGCACCGAGAATGATAATTTTCATAAAATTCGGTTTGCTTTTTTATTTGTCTTAAGCCGCAACTATATTACAAAGAATGCGTCACGGCCATTTATTTACCACGTGGATTTTTTGGATCGATTCCCAGTGATTTGAGTTTCCTATATAAATGGGTTCTTTCAACACCGGCGATTTGAGCCACCTTGCCAACGCTGCCATTATTTTTCTGTAACTGGTATTCCAGGTATTCTTTCTCAAATTGATCGCGAGCTTCACGTAATGGCAGGTTAAAACTGGCTGGTATACCTGCCGCGGTCAGCGGTTTCATGGGTTGTTCGCCCAGGGTACTTTCTATTTCTTCCTGGCTGATTTCACTACCGGCACAGGTGATCAGCAGTCGCTGGACCAGGTTGGATAGTTCACGAATATTTCCAGGCCATTCGTAGTTTCGCAGGCGGTTCTGGGCAGCCATACTGAACTTACGATAGGGAAGTTTCTCCTGATCGACAAAAATATTGGTGTAATAGTTTAATAGTTCCGGAACATCTTCACGGTGTTCCCGTAGTGAAGGTACTTTCAGTGGAACCACGTTTAACAGGTAATAAAGATCGCTACGGAAATTACCCTCTTCAACCAGTTGCTCGAGGTTTTTATGGGTAGCAGCAATGATGCGCACGTATAACGGAACCGGCGTGTTACCATCGAGGCGGGTAAACGATTTGGCTTGCAAGGCTGATGTCAGTTTGGCCTGGGTTGCGGTATCCATTTCGGCAATATCCTGGAAATAAACCGTTCCACCATTGGCCTGGTCCAGCAGTCCATAATACACCTTGTTATTTTCTTCATAGCCAAACAATTCTTTAGCTGCGGATGTCTCGTCCAGCGCTGCAACATTAACTTCAATAAAAGGACGATCATGGTGTGGACTGCAACTGTGTAGATAATGCGCAGTCACTTTCATGCCAGTACCAGGCTCACCCTGCATGAGTACCCAGCTGTCGTGTTCGGCAATACGCTTAATCTGTTCACGCAGACGCTGCATCACCGCGCTTTTACCAATGGGCTCATGGGCAGTGTGAGTGTGACGACGCAAGCCCTGGTTTTCACGATACAGTTTATCGGCTTCGAGGGCATGCTCGACTGTGAGTAATAGTTTGGCCAACGACAGGGGTTTTTCAATGAAGTCATAGGCACCCAGCCTGGTTGCTTCAACAGCAGTTTCTACCGTACCGTGGCCAGACATCATGATTACCGGCATAGGCAGCACACCATCTTCAGACCACTCTTTTAGCAGGGTAATTCCATCAACATCCGGCATCCAGATATCCAGCAAGATCAAATCAGGGCGACGTTGGCGGTGTAAATGTCGGGCTGCTTCACCGTTTTCGGCAACGGCAATTTCATAGCCCTCATCTTCAAGAATTTCCTGGAGAAGATTTCGGATATCCGGTTCATCATCCACCACTAATATATAAGGTGTCTGATGCAATTTTAAATCGGTATCATCCTGACGGTTAATGTTTTCTACTTCATGCGGCATTATCGTTACTCTTCATGAGTATGTTATTGTTTCGTGGTCTCTGGTTATCCTGCTCGCTGCTGGCATTCATTACCGGTAGACGCATAATAATACATGCACCGGCTTTTTGGACATTTTCTGCCCATATCATACCACCATGTTCTTCAATAATTTTCTTTACAATCGCAAGGCCCAGTCCGCTACCTTTGGGTTTGGTAGTGATATAGGGATCAAACAAATGGCCGAGCATATCTTCCGGGATGCCTGGCCCGGTATCCTCTACTCTCATCTCTACAAAACGGCAGGCATGTTCTTCAGCACAGCGGGTTGAAATTGAGAGTTGTCGTTTTTCAGAACTTTCCATGGCCTCGATTGCATTCTTGATAAGGTTATGCAGTAACTGACGTAAACGACCTACATCAGCTTCAATTTGTGGAGCATTGTCGTCAAGTTTCAGTTCAATTTTTAAATCACTGTTTATATACAATTCTATAATTTCAGTGATAAGGTCGTTAAGATCCACGGGCTGTAATTGCATGACCGGCATGCGTGCATAATCAGAGAAGGCCTTTACCATCTCTTTTAAAGTTTCAACTTGTTGCACGATGGTATGTGTTGAACGATCCAGTACATCAGCATCTTCCAGTGCCATTTTATCCAGGTACTTATGTCGTAATCGTTCGGCAGAAAGCTGGATTGGTGTTAGAGGGTTTTTAATTTCATGGGCAAGGCGTCGTGCTACTTCACCCCAGGCAGCATTGCGCTGGGCCTGCATCAGCTCGGTAATGTCATCAAAAACAATAATACTTCCACCCTGAATTTCAGCGGTATCAGGTAGCTGGGTACCACGACACATAAGTACTTGTCGGCCACCTGGACCAAACAGGGTAATTTCTTCCTGCCAGCTATTGGTAGAGCCTTCGAGGTAAGGGTATAGAGCATCTACAAATGAGTGCAAGGGCTGGTGCACTTCGACCAGTTTATCCAGTGAATGACCCTGGTATTGTGAAAGATCGATATTAAGAATGTTTGAAGCGGCCATATTACTGGTATGTAGCATGTGATCTCTATCCAGGGTTAATACCCCTGATGACAGGTTAGCCAGCACCGTTTCAAGGTAAGTATGTTGTAATTCCATTTGTTGCTGACTGGTTCTGGCATCTTCCTGCGCTATGGAAATTTTGTGGGTCATTTCGTTAAATGAACGAACCAGGTAGCCCAGCTCATCACGCCCGGGCAGGGGCAGGCGTTTATCATAATCACCCGAGGCGACGGCGCGGGTGCCCTCTACCAGATCAGCCACCGGCTGCACAATTCGTCCGGCAAAGTAAAATGCTGCCCAGATAGCGGTAAGAATACTTAATAACAATACCAGTGATAATGTCAGAATGAAGCTGTACTTCAGGGGCACACGCAGGTAGGCAATTTCACGATACTGGGCAAAGGCACTTTGTACACTGTCTGCCAGGGTGTTAATACGATCAGAAAGGGGAAACAGCGCCTGTAAAATGCGATGTGGTGATACCGGATCAGGACTGGCAACTTTAACCGCAGTACGTATCTGTAATCCGGCTTCTCCAATGGGTACCAGGCCAACGTCATCCTGATCATCACGTAAACGAATTGATGTCGCTTCATCCAGGCGCATCGGGATCAGGTTGCTGGCTTCGCTGCTACTCGAAGCAATAATACGGCCATTGTGACTGTACAAGGTTAATTCAGAGGCGCCAATATTCTCACGCAGGTCATTTAGAGTTGGAGCAACTGCTTCGTCCGGAATTTGTGCAAGAGGTTCCTTGATGGAATTGGTTTGATGAAGTGATTCCTGCATTCTTATACCCAGTGATGCCTGTCCCAGTTCCAGTGCATCATTTAATGCATTTTCAACTCGTACATCGAACCAGCTATCTATTCCTCGCTGTAAAAAATCCAGTGAGAAGTAATACACTACGCTAACTGGTGATACAGAAAGAATAATAAAGATGATGATAAGTCTTGCGGTCAGTCGGGAACCGATAACCTGTTGACGATATTGTATGATTAATCGCCAGACGCTTTTGCCGATTAGACCAATAAATAAAACGATGGCAAGTATATTTATGCCAAGTAAATAAGAATATAAACGACTGAATAATGCTGAATTATGAGTTGCGCCACTTATCAGGTAAAGAGATGTAATCAACAGGACAAATAACAGGACGATCGAGTGTGCCCCGGAAAACAGGCGTATGATTATTGATTTAATGTCCATGTGTACCAGTCACTTTCCAGTTGCCATTCAGAAGATACGTAAGCCAATGGGCGCATTGGAGGCGGTAATGACTCGATATCGAGAAAACTTTTTAGTCTGAAAATATAGTCTGCATCCTTTTCCAGTAAGTCAGCATCGAGTATAGGTAATTGCTGGATATTTCCCAGTGCATAAAGTGCGCTATCAAGGCTGGAATAATTTTCCTGGGTTCCGCTGTTTAGATTATGCAGCACAAACTTTTTTGATAAAGCGTGATAAAGCAGCAGATATCCCTGTTCCAGGGTGGCGACGTTTTTGTTTATCCACCAGTTACGCTTTTTTTCTACTTCAATATCAAACAGGATTATCAGTGGTACGCCATTTTTTAAGGCACCAAGCGCCTCATCAGAAAATTCAAATTCAATGGACGCGTTAATATTGTAAACCTTGTCAACAAGTATTGTTTCAGCATGTTTTATTTTGAATGCAGGTTCTGCATGGACAGGAGAGCAATATAACAGGGCAAGCGAAATCAACCCTGACAACAACAGGGAAAACCTGGGCTTATGGTTGTTTGTAAAGTGTCG
>JARRJY010000085.1:0-7444 GCA_037388705.1 Gammaproteobacteria bacterium | reverse complement strand
TGGCCAGCGAACTGGGCAAACCGGAGAATTACGTGATGGTGGCTATTGAACCACCTGTGCCCATGTCATTCGCCGGGAACACCGAGCCAACTGCCTACCTTGAATTGAAAAGCATCGGCAGACAATTTGTTATTACCACCTTCTTTGGGTTCACCAGAATTTGAAGCGGCTTTCGCTGTTGATTCACCCGGAATAGTACGGGAGTGCTTCAGACCCTTGATGAGTTCATACGGGCCAGACTTGGGTGGCTGCTGTGAATAGACGACATTACCTTTGTCATCTGTCCATTTATAGGTTGCAGCCTGTAAAGCAGCTGAAGCCAGAAATGAAAAAAGTACCAGGAAAATTGAAATACTACGCATTTGTTGACCCATTCCTTATTCTGTTTGTAATGAAATATCTTACTTATCAGAGTATTGCAGGGACTTTCCCCTTTGTAAAT
This sequence comes from Gammaproteobacteria bacterium, assembly GCA_037388705.1. Taxonomy (GTDB): domain Bacteria; phylum Pseudomonadota; class Gammaproteobacteria; order UBA6429; family Thiohalophilaceae; genus JARRJY01. The sequence continues at coordinate 7,002 of JARRJY010000085.1, read as the reverse complement.
CGAGGGAATTGGCTCAAGTTGGCATTTTTCAGGGTTTTCCCACCAAAATTAAGGGGTTATCACCTTAAAAAGGGCAGATGATTGGTGCATTTGCCCGGATATACTGATTATAATACGCAGTTTCTCAAACCCTGTGCTGAAGCGGGGTTGTATTTTATGACTAAGGCCCGATACTCGGGCTTTTTTATCTCTGTGAGAGGTTAATAAAAAGTGAAACTCAGTGGCTCGGAAATTGTAGTCCAGTTCCTGAAAGATGAAGGCGTTGAATTTGTATTCGGATACCCGGGCGGGGCCGTTTTGCATATGTACGATGCCATTTTCAAACAGGAAGAAGTCAAACATATTCTGGTACGCCACGAGCAGGGTGCAACCCATGCAGCGGATGGCTATGCTCGTGCAACGGGTAAGCCGGGCGTGGTCCTGGTAACCTCTGGCCCAGGAGCAACTAATGCAGTCACAGGCATTGCCACGGCACACCTGGATTCTATTCCCATGGTCGTTATTACAGGCCAGGTAGCTACCCCGTTCATTGGAAGTGACGCCTTCCAGGAAGTGGATTCGGTCGGTATTACACGCCCCTGTGTAAAACACAATTTCCTGGTTAAGGATGTTAATGATCTTGCAGAGACACTGAAAAAAGCTTTTTACGTGGCAACCAGTGGTCGTCCTGGTCCTGTTGTTGTGGATATTCCCAAGGATGTAACTGATCCCAACATCAAGATTGATTACGAATATCCCAAAGAAGTGCATATGCGCTCTTATAACCCGACGGTAAAAGGCCACCCGGGACAAATCAGCAAGGCGATTGACCTGATTTTATCCGCCAAGCGCCCGATGATTTACAGTGGTGGAGGTGTTGTGCTGAGCGATGCTTCTGAAGAACTGGTCAAATTCACCAGAACACTGGGTTACCCGATCACCAATACCCTGATGGGGCTGGGTGCGTATCCTTCATCTGACAAGCAGTTTGTTGGCATGCTCGGTATGCATGGTACCTATGAAGCCAACATGGCAATGCATGACTGTGATGTGCTGATAGCAGTAGGTGCGCGTTTTGATGATCGCGTAACTGGCGATCTGAAGAAGTTCTGCCCAAATGCTCGTATCGTCCACCTGGATATTGATCCGGCTTCGATAGCCAAGAATGTGAAAGTTGACGTTCCGATTGTTGGTGACATCAAGCATGTCATGGCGGATCTGAACAAAGCGTTAAAAGCCTCCAAGCACAAGCCGGATGAAAAAGCCATACAGAGCTGGTGGAAACAAATTGAAGAATGGCGCAGCAAGGATTGTTTACGTTATGACCGTAACAGTGCTCTGATCAAGCCACAATTTGTTATCGAGAAACTGCATGAGGTTACTCATGGTGATGCCATCGTGACTTCAGATGTTGGCCAGCACCAGATGTTTGCCGCACAGTTTTATGGCTTTGATAAACCTCGCCGCTGGATTAATTCAGGAGGACTGGGAACGATGGGCTTTGGACTGCCGGCAGCGATTGGTGCGCAACTGGGTAATCCTGACCAGACGGTTGCCTGTGTAACCGGTGAAGCCAGTATCCAGATGTGTATCCAGGAATTATCCACGGCGCTGCAATACATGACACCTATCAAGGTAATTAACCTGAACAATCGTTACATGGGAATGGTGCGTCAGTGGCAGGAATTTTTCTATGAAAGCCGTTATTCACATTCTTATATTGATGCATTACCGGACCTGGTGAAACTGTCTGAAGCCTATGGTCACGTAGGGATGCGTATTGAAAAACCGGAAGACGTGGAATCCGCATTAAAAGAAGCCTTTGCCATGAAAGATCGACTGGTGTTTATGGACTTCATTACCGATCAAACGGAAAACGTTTATCCAATGATTGCAGCTGGTAAAGGTCATAACGAGATGCATGAGAGAGAGCTAGCCTGATGAGACACATAATTTCAGTATTAATGGAAAATGAGTCCGGTGCTTTATCTCGTGTAGCTGGGCTATTTTCTGCGCGCGGTTATAACATCGAATCACTGACTGTGGCGCCGACAGAAGATGCATCATTATCACGTATGACACTGGTAACAGTTGGTTCGGAAAATGTTGTAGAGCAGATTATCAAGCAACTTAACAAGTTGGTCGATGTAGTCAAACTGGCAGATATTACCGAGGGCAGCCATATTGAGCGTGAACTTATGATGATCAAGGTACGCGCCTCAACAGAAAGCCAGCGTGACGAGATGAAGCGTATGGCTGATGTGTTCCGCGGTAATATCCTTGATGTCACGGATGAAACTTACATCATTGAATTAACCGGAACAGGTGACAAGCTGGATGCATTTATTAATGCCATCAACGAGACAGATATACTTGAGACGGTACGCTCAGGTGCAACCGGTATTGCACGTGGGTCAAGATCACTGCACATCTAATTTTATAGAGATTAAAAATATAAGTTAAAGGTAGGCACCCAATGAATATTTATTACGATAAAGATTGTGACATCTCAATCATCAAAGGTATGAACGTAACCATCCTGGGTTACGGTTCGCAAGGTCATGCACATGCAAACAACCTGAAAGACTCAGGCGTCAATGTAACGGTTGGGCTGCGTGAAGGCTCAGCCTCGGCGGCTAAAGCAGAAAAGGCAGGTTTAACTGTTAAAAATGTTCCTGAAGCAGTTGCCGGTGCTGACCTGGTGATGGTTCTGACTCCGGATGAGTTCCAGTCACAGTTATATAAATCAGACATCGCACCTAACCTGAAAAATGGTGCCACCCTGGCTTTCGCACATGGCTTTGCTATTCACTACAATCAGATCGTGCCTAGAGAAGATCTGAACGTTATCATGATTGCACCAAAAGCACCGGGCCATACAGTACGTAACGAATTCGTTAACGGTGGTGGTATTCCAGATCTAATTGCGATATTCCAGGATGCAACCGGTACTGCGAAAAATATCGCTTTGTCTTATGCTTCTGCCATCGGTGGTGGTCGTACCGGTATTATCGAAACTACATTTAAAGATGAAACAGAAACAGATCTGTTTGGTGAACAGGCGGTACTTTGTGGTGGTGCGGTAGAACTGGTTAAAGCAGGTTTTGAAACACTGACTGAAGCAGGATATGCACCAGAAATGGCTTACTTCGAATGCCTTCATGAACTGAAACTGATCGTTGACCTGATGTACGAAGGTGGTATAGCTAACATGAACTACTCCATCTCTAACAACGCGGAGTATGGTGAGTATGTAACCGGTCCTCGCGTTATTAATGAAGAAAGTCGCTGGGCAATGAAAGAAGCCCTGCATAACATTCAGACAGGTGAATATGCTAAGAAGTTTATCCTGGAAGGTATGAGTAATTACCCGGAAATGACGGCACATCGTCGTAACAATGCAGCACATCCAATTGAACAGGTTGGTGAAAAGCTGCGTAGCATGATGCCATGGATTAAAGCTAACGCACTGGTCGACAAAGAAAAGAACTAAGTGTATATAAAAGGCCGGGTTTATCCCGGCCTTTTTTGTTAACTCGATAACAACTATGTCTGTTTCAACTCATACTCTGATTGCCCAGGAAGGCGTCCCGATGATATTTGGCAGCATACTGGTTGCCGGTATCCTGAGTTTTGCCTATGGTGTAATTATAACGCCTGTATGGTTACTCGTTCTTGTTGTGATCTGGTTATATCGTGACCCGGTGCGCAAGGTGCCATCATCCCCCCGGGGAGTGATAAGCCCCGTGGAAGGAAGCATTACGGTTGCCGAGCCACATCCTGATCCTTACCTGGGGAGAGATGCCCAACTGGTTCGTATCCATATGGCCCTGACGTCTGTATATTCAATACGAGGAGCAGTGGAGGGTAAAATCATTCAGCAATGGCTGGACCAGGAGTCTAAAGGCAAGCACGATATTGCACATGCCATCCAGATCAAGACAGATGAAGAGGATGACGTGGTGGTAGTATTACGACCTGGGCGTATCTTTAAAAGGTTAAACTGTGAGGCCAATATCGGTGAGCGTATCGGACAGGGGCACCGATGTGGCATTATACCGTTCGGTTCGGAGGTGGATGTTTACCTGCCAATTAATGCGAGCCTGAATGTCACACAAGGTGATAAAGTGGTCAGTGGTGAGACAATTCTGGCTGAACTGTCTGCCCAAAGTTAATAATATTTAATCATATACATTCAGGACATATCACGATGGTAAAAAAAGAAGCAACAGGACAACGTCGACGCGGTATTTATTTACTGCCGAACCTGTTTACTACGGCCGCACTGTTTGCCGGCTTTTATGCCATTGTTGCAGCGACCAAGGGGAATTTTGAAACAGCCGCGATTGCCATTTATGTTGCCATGTTACTGGATGGTCTTGATGGTCGTGTTGCCAGACTTACCAATACGCAAAGTGATTTTGGTGCAGAATACGATAGCCTGGCTGACATGATTTCCTTTGGTATGGCACCTGCACTAATTATGTATGAATGGGCTTTGTCCGGCCTGGGGCGAATAGGCTGGCTGGTTGCTTTCATTTACACCGCTGGTGCAGCACTGCGATTAGCCCGTTTCAATACCCAGGTGGGAATTGCTGACAAACGCTATTTCCAGGGGCTGGCCAGCCCATCTGCTGCAGCAATTGTTGCAGGCATGGTTTGGGTTGGCGATATCTACCTGCCGGAGGGGCCTGTCTTACAATACACTTCGCTGGTAATTACTCTGCTGGCGGGACTGTTAATGGTTAGCAATATCCGTTATCACAGTTTTAAAGGTATTGATCTAAAAGATAAAGTGCCGTTTATGGCAATGCTGATTATTGTCCTGGTTTTTGTGCTGGTGACCTATGATCCTCCTTCGGTGCTTTTCAGTATTTTCTTGATATATGCCTTATCAGGCCCCGTTATGACGCTGGTACAGCTAAAGCAAAGACGGGCAGAGCGCAAAGCACATCACCATCCCTCTGACGAAGACCCCGGGGAACCAGGTCAATAACTTGGCAAATTGCTCAACTGCAGTTATAGTTACCAATATGTCTAAACAGGTACACATTTCTTACCCAATACAGCACGGCGTACAGGCCAGTGGTTGTGTGTGCCTGTCATCCTCAGAAAAATTACTTCTCGCTCTACGACTACTGCCCTAAGGGGCATAAATATCGAGCGCGCTATCGCTGGAGCGCCAGACCATAGCCAGCGGAACCATATTTAAGAGTAAATTTCAGAATTCAGGCCTGACCATGTCATAATTGGCCTGGTGAATGGAGTTAGACATGAGCGATAAGTTAATTATTTTTGATACCACCTTGCGTGACGGGGAACAGAGCCCGGGCGCATCCATGACCAGGGATGAAAAAGTCCGCATTGCCAAGGCGCTGGAGCGTATGCATGTGGATGTCATCGAAGCTGGTTTTCCCATTGCAAGCTCTGGGGATTTTGAGTCAGTTCAGGCGGTTGCTGAAGCAGTAAAAGACAGCACCGTGTGTGGACTGGCACGTGCCCTGGACAAGGATATCGACCGCGCCGGCGAAGCACTTAAAAAAGCGAATAGTGGCCGTATTCATACTTTCATTGCCACCTCACCAATCCATATGGAACAGAAGTTGCGTATGAGCCCGGACCAGGTAGTTGAGCAGGCTATCCACGCGGTGAAGCGGGCGCGCCAGTATACGGATAATGTTGAATTTTCCGCTGAAGATGCCGGTCGTTCGGAACTGGATTTTTTATGCCGTATTTTTGAGGCTGTCATTGATGCCGGTGCAACCACTATTAATGTGCCTGACACAGTCGGCTATAACATGCCCAACCAGTTTGGGGAAACCATTCGCCAGTTGATTGAGCGCGTTCCCAACTCGGATAAGGCCATATATTCAGTTCACTGTCACAATGACCTGGGTTTGGCGGTTGCCAATTCATTGTCAGCGGTTATGAATGGAGCCCGACAGGTAGAATGCACGATTAATGGTTTGGGTGAGCGAGCTGGTAATGCCTCACTTGAAGAAATCGTGATGGGTGTTCGCACACGGAAGGATATTTTCAATTGTAGTGTCGACCATATCGATACAACCCAGATCGTACCAACATCTCGCCTGGTATCAGGCATTACTGGTTTTGCTGTCCAGCCTAACAAAGCCATCGTGGGTGCCAATGCCTTTGCCCATGAGTCGGGTATTCACCAGGATGGGGTACTGAAGCATCGGGAAACTTACGAAATCATGCGTGCACAGGATGTGGGTTGGTCTGATAACCGCATGGTGTTGGGAAAACACTCAGGCCGAAATGCCTTTCGTACCCGCATGCAGGAGTTAGGTATCGAGTTTTCTTCTGAAGAAGAAGTTAATGATGCCTTTGCCCGTTTCAAGGACCTGGCAGACAAAAAGCATGAAATCTATGATGAAGATTTGCAGGCCCTGGTGACGGAAACCAGTATTGAGGCGGAAAATGAATGGGTCAAACTGGTAGCATTGAAGGCGCATTCTGAAACCGGTGAAACACCAACTGCAAGTGTCACGCTTTGGGTAAATGGTGAAGAAAAGCAGGCCTCATCTGGTGGAGGAGGTCCGGTTGATGCCGCATTTAAAGCGATTGAAGTAATAATAAACAGTGATACCGAACTGCAACTCTATTCTGTCAATAACATCACCAGTGGGACAGATTCGCAGGGTGAAGTAACGGTGCGCCTTGAAAAAGCTGGTCGTATTGTCAATGGACAGGGTGCGGACACTGATATCGTCATCGCATCGGCAAAAGCCTATGTCAATGCGCTGAACAAGATCCTGGATCCTGTTCAACGTGCACACCCCCAAACGGCTGACGTCTAGGTCGTTGTTTTCATGGCACTGGATAACAGACAAAAAGCTTATCTGGATGCTATGGGCATTGACGTCTGGGTACGACCTCAGCAGCAACAAGCTGCTGAGGTCCTTACCCCCGCCACGGTTTCAGACGACAATGCTTCGCCTTCTCGACTCCTCGTAAATGAAAAAAATGTTGAGGTTACACAATTACCACGGGAAACCGGCC
>JARRJY010000084.1:0-11787 GCA_037388705.1 Gammaproteobacteria bacterium | reverse complement strand
GCCATAAACATCGTCAAATCGAGTAATATCATCTTCACCCAGATAACTGCCTGGCTGGACTTCGATAATTTCCAACGGGATAGTGCCAGGATTTTCCAGTCGATGTTTCATGCCAATGGGGATATAAGTCGATTCATTTTCACCAACTAGGAACACCTCTTCGCCCCTGGTAACTTTTGCAGTACCCGTTACCACTATCCAGTGTTCTGCCCGGTGCTGATGCATCTGTAAAGACAGGGCCGCTCCCGGCTTGACAGTAATCCGTTTTTCCTGGAAGCGATGTCCATTATCAATACTGTCATAATTACCCCATGGACGATAGACACAACGATGATGTAGGTGCTCACCTCGTTCCTGTTCATTGATTAGTTCAACAATTTTCTTGATATCCTGCGCATTATCCTTGTTGGCTACTAATACAGCGTCAACGGTTTCGACAATTACTGCATTTTCAACACCTATTGTGGCTATCAGCCGATCCCTACCAAACACCATAGAGTCTTTTGTATCTATACTTACAACATCGCCTTTTGTGACATTGCCGTGCTCATCTTTTTCACCAAGGTTCCATAATTCAGTCCAGGCTCCTACATCAGACCACCCGGCATCAAGCGGAATAACTGCGGCATGCATATCTGAAGTCTCTACCACTTTTTCCATAACGGCATAATCAATGGAGTCTGAAGGACACCCTTTGAATGACTCTCGACCAGGCCTCAGGAAGTCCTGATCAATACTTCTATCAGCCATCGCTGCTTCACAACAGCGTAGAATTTCTGGCTGAAATTGCCTGATACTTTCTAGCCAGACGGATGTTTTCATCATAAACATACCACTGTTCCATAAGTAGTCCCCGGAATCCAGATATTGCTGGGCTGTAATATGATCAGGTTTTTCAACAAACTGGTTAATTTTATTGCTCTTATCATCAACTGTATCACCCAGTTGAATATATCCGTAACCAGTTTCTGCCCGCGTGGGAACAATACCAAAAGTAACCAGGTAATTTTTCTCTGCCAGTTTCACTGCTTCGGAAATGGCATCCTGGAATGCGTTTATCTGGCGAATTGAATGATCAGCAGGCAAAACCAACAGATAGTCATCCTTGCCATCTAAATGATTGGATAACGCGGCTAACGTTAATGCCGGTGCCGTATTTCTTCCTTCAGGTTCCAGTATTAAATGATCAATATCGACATTAATTTCACGGATTTGCTCAGCGACTAAAAAGCGATGCTCCTCATTACAGACTACGGTGATTGATTCTGATAGTTGAGAAAGCCCCTGAAGTCTTTCAACTGTCTCCTGCAACATACTTTTGTCATTAACCAGAGGCAAAAACTGTTTCGGATACATTTTCCTGGACAAGGGCCACAACCTCGTACCCGAACCCCCTGACAAAATTACAGGTTTAATAGAACTCATTATGAATTACCTATCCTTGTTGAATATTTATCCCGGTTTCACTCGATAATTTTATAAAGCCGGGAAATGAAGTATTAACATTGGCGCAATCAGTAATGGTGATTTGACCTGCTGCCCTGAGTGCTGCCATAGTGAAGGACATGGCAATACGGTGATCACCGTGACTATCCACCTGGCCACTACCAAAAACCTCTGCCTCGCTACCTTTTCCCTGGATCACGATACCATCCTCGGTCGGATGCGCATCGATTCCTAAAATTTGCATACCATCTGCCATCACCTGGATGCGGTCACTTTCCTTTACGCGCAGTTCCCGGGCACCGGTAAGTACTGTTTCACCATCGGCACAGGCTGCTGCGATGAAAATGGCAGGGAATTCATCAATCGCCAACGGCACCTGCTCTTCAGGTATTTGAATACCTTTTAACCTGGCACTACGTACACGAATATCGGCAACCGGTTCGCCACCAATGGTTTGTTCGTTGCTAACCAAAATATCCGCTCCCATTAATCGCAAGATATTAATCACGCCATCACGGGTTGGATTCATGCCTACATGTTGCAAAGTAAGGTCTGAGCCTTGCGAAATACTTGCCCCGACTAAAAAGAAAGCAGCAGATGAAATATCCGCTGGAACATCAATATCAGTTGCAAGCAGTTTACCGCCACCTTTGACACAAACGGTACTGCCTTTGCGCTCAACCTGGTAACCAAAACCTTCCAGCATCCGTTCTGTGTGGTCACGGGTGGGAGCTGGCTCAGTGACACAGGTTTCACCTTCTGCATAAAGCCCTGCCAGTAACAGACAGGATTTTACCTGGGCACTGGCAACAGGCATCTTGTAATGAAAGCCTTTTAATGCCGAGCTACCTTTTATCTTGAGTGGAGGAGTACCTTCCGCTGTTGTTTCAACTATCGCACCCATTTGTACAAGTGGATCAGTAACCCGCCGCATGGGGCGTTTGCTCAACGAACTATCACCGGTCAACACACAATCAAAGCTCTGAGCCGCTAACAAACCTGATAGCAAACGAATAGATGTTCCCGAATTGCCCACATCAAGAGTCATTGCCGGGGCTTTAAGACCATGCATGCCTACACCTTCAATGGTGACATGACTATTTTCAGGTCCCTGGATATTTACACCCATGGCACGAAACGCGTTCAGGGTAGCCAGGTTATCTTCCCCCTCCAGAAATCCACTAACATGCGTAGTACCTTCAGCAAGGGAGCCCAGCATTATGCTGCGATGTGAAATGGATTTATCACCAGGCACACGAATCGAACCAGTTAACTTACCACCTGGTGAAACTTTAAATATAACGTCTGAACCACTCATAACATAATCTTAATCATTACAGAACTTGTCACGAGCCTGCTTGGCCCGGTTAAATGTTTTCTTGATGAAATCACTATCACTATTACGTACTGCATCAGCCAGTTGACGCAATTCATCACTGAATTTTTCCAGTACCGGTACCAGCGCTTCATGATTTGCCAGGCATATGTCATGCCACATATTCGGATCACTGGAAGCAATACGCGTGAAGTCCTTAAATCCACCCGCGGCGAAATCAAAAATCTCCTGGCTATCATCCATACGCGCCAGGGTATCAACCAGGCCGTACGCCAGCATATGGGGTAAATGACTGGTTGCAGCAAGTATTTCATCATGATGCTGGGGATTCATTTCCACAACTTCAGCGCCACATGCTTGCCACATGGCTTTTACTTTTTCTGTTGCATCGCTGTCACTTTCTTCATGTGGTGTAACAATGATGCGACGGTTTTTATAGAGTTCAGCAAACGAGGCTTCCACACCACTTAGCTCCGTACCTGCTATAGGATGCCCAGGTACAAAATTGGCTGGCAAGCTTCCGAACACATTCTTCGCATCATGTATCACGCTATTTTTAGCACTGCCTACATCAGTAAGCACAGATTTATAAGTAATGTGGTTTTTTATTTGTTGCATAACGGTACGCATGGCGCCGAGGGGAACCGCCAGCACAATCATGTCAGCATCACTAACCGCCTTCCCCAGATCAGTACTGAAAGAATCAATAACACCAAGTTCCTGGGCACGTTTTAAATGTGTTTCATCACGTCCAGCACCAACAATATGGCTAACTGCACCAGCTTTACGTAATGCACGCGCCAGTGAACCTCCGATCAGTCCGACACCAATTACACACAACTTGTTAATTAATGGTTTTGTCATTTATTTAATACTTTCTTTAAGGCAGCAATAAAACGCCGGTTTTCTTTTTCCGTGCCAATTGTCACACGCAGGTATTCCAGCATTTCATAATTTGCAACTGGGCGAACAATAACGCCTTCCCTGAGCAATCCTTCATAAACTTCTGTACCATTCCCTACCCTGACACAGATAAAATTCCCCACTGACGGAATGTATTGTAGCCCCATATCATTAAATTCAGATATCAGCTCTTTCATACCCGTTGAATTGAGCTGCACACTTTTCTCAATAAACTCATCATCAGTCAAAGCTATTTCAGCCGCAGACATCGCCATGCTGTTGACGTTAAAGGGTTGACGTACGCGATTTAAAATATCGGCCACTTGCGAGTTAGAAACGGCAAAACCGATACGTAACCCTGCCAGTCCATATGCCTTGGAGAATGTGCGTGTTATTACCAGGTTGTTAAATTCTGATAACCAGTTTAGTGCACTTATATAACCTTCCGCCTGCATTGAAGGATGAATCGCATATTCATAATAGGCTTCATCAAGTACAACCAGGATATTTTCCGGCACTGAAGCAATAAACTCTTTTAATGCATCACCACTTAACCAGGTGCCGGTTGGATTGTTAGGGTTTGCCACAAAGATCAAACGTGTACGATCAGTAATGGCCTTCTGCATGGCATCAAGATCATGTCCCCACTCTTTTGCCGGGGTTATGATTGCCTTGCCGCCAACCACCTGGGTCACGATCGGATAAACGGCAAATGCATGCTGGGAAAAGATGACCTGGTCATCCACACCCACGTAGGCTCGCGCCAGTAACTCCAGTACATCATTAGACCCATTACCCAGGGTTATTTGATTAGCACTAACATTAAGTTTATTGGCTAACTTTTCTTTTAATGCGAAGCCGTTGCCATCAGGATAACGTGCCAGTTCATCCAGTTCATTTTTAATAGATGTAATGGCTTTGGGGCTGGGGCCAAGTGGATTTTCATTTGAAGCGAGCTTGATAGCCTCACGAATACCGTACTCACGTTCCAGTTCTTCAATAGGTTTGCCTGGCTGATATGGCTGTAAGGCCTGAACACCGGGTAAAGCCAGTGATAAAAAGTCAATTGAGTCGCACATAATATAATTCGTAAAAGTGATTAAGACGGTTTACAACACAGCCTTTGGATACGAACCCAGCACTTTGACCATGCTGGCTGCCTGTTGCAGTTCATTTAATGCGCTTGCCACGTTTTCATCATCCACGTGGCCTTCAATGTCAATAAAGAATACGTAATTCCACATGCCCTGGCGTGACGGACGTGACTCGATGCGCGTCATGGAAATATTATTACTGGCTAAAGGCTGCAACATGGCGTGTAATGCACCTGGTTTATTCATAGCGGATACCAGCATTGAGGTTTTATCTTCCCCACTTGCTGGTACTGCACGTTGCCCAATGACCAGGAAACGCGTCGTGTTATCAGGTTCATCTTCTATGTTACTGACAATCGTGTTTAAACCATAGATTTCTGCTGCCGACTCGCCGGCGATTGCAACAGCACCAGCCTCTTCAGAAGCAAGGCGTGCCGCTTCAGCATTACTACTGACATCAACCTGTTCAACATTACTTAAATTAGCATCAAGCCATTTACGACATTGTGCCAGTGACTGCCGATGTGAATAGACTTTTTTCACATTTTCAATGCTGTCAACGTTACCCAGGAGGTGATGATGAATACGTAATTCAACCTCACCACATATATGTAGTGATGAATTCATGAATTCGTCCAGGGTATGATTGATAACCCCTTCAGTCGAATTTTCGACAGGCACAACACCGTACGAGGATGATCCTGACTCAACTTCGCGGAATACATCGCCGATCGTTGCCATAGGTAATGTCTGTACCGAGTGGCCAAAGTGCTTTAACGCGGCAGCCTGGGTAAAGGTGCCTTCCGGACCGAGAAAAGCAATTTTCATGACACGTTCCAGAGCCAGGCATGCCGACATGATCTCACGAAACAATCGCGCCATTTCCTCATCAGACAAGGGACCCTGGTTTCGTTCCATGACGTTTCGCAGAACCTGCGCTTCACGTTCGGCACGATAGAACACGTCGTTACCCGATTCCTGCTTAGCCTTGGCCACTTCCTCTGCGACCTGGGCACGTTCGGTAATCAGCGTCTGGATTTGTTCATCCAGCTGATCAATTTTGTCACGAAGCTGTATAAGTTTATCGCTCATTAAAATTAAATAGCACGAACGTTTAATATGCCGTTAATAGCAGTTAATTCACTTACCAATTCTTCATCAGCGGGCTTATCAATATCAATGATACTGTACGCCACATTACCTTTTGATTTATTCAGCATATCGATAATGTTGATGCCCTTTTTGGCTAGTGCAGAGGAAATCTGGCCAATCATATCCGGGACATTACTGTTTACAATCGTAATACGATGACCTTCCGTACGTGGCAAACGTACATTCGGGAAATTCACCGAATTCTTGATATTACCATTTTCAAGGTAATCCCTTACCTGTTCTGCCACCATGATGGCACAGTTCTCTTCCGCCTCTGAGGTTGAAGCACCCAGGTGTGGCAAAGTAATGACTCTTTCATGATTTTTCAGCAGGTTACTGGGGAAATCACACACATAGGAATACACCTTGCCAGATTTAATCGCGGCAGATACTGCCTCATCATCAATAATGCCGTTGCGGGCGAAATTAAGAATGACAACGTTATCTTTCATTAATTTCAGACGCTCGGCATTAATCATGTGTTTTGTGGCTTCAATAAGTGGCACATGGAAAGTAATGAAATCCACTTTACTCACCAGTTCTTCAACACTGGTAGCCTGGGCAACATCGGAAGACAGTTGCCAGGCACCTTCTACCGTAATACCAGGGTCATAGCCAATAACATTCATACCCAGGTCGATAGCCGCATTTGCCACATAACGACCAATCGCCCCCAGGCCAACCACACCCAGGGTGCGCCCAGGTAATTCAAAACCACCATAGTTCTTTTTGCCAGCTTCAACATTCTTGTTAATTTCTTCATCAGTGCCTTCAAGGTTACGGGCAAAATCCCATGCCTGGCAGATATTTCGACAACCAATTAGCATGCCAGCAACGACCAGTTCTTTTACAGCGTTAGCATTAGCACCAGGGGCATTGAAAACCACTACACCCTTTTCTGTCATTTTATCGACAGGGATATTATTGACACCAGCACCGGCCCGGCCTACCGCTTTCAGGCTGGGAGGAATTTCCATGTCATGCATTTTAAAAGAACGTAGTAAAATACCGTCCGGATGTTGAATCTCGGAAGCAATCTCATAGTTATCACGCGGCAAGCGTTCAAGACCGGCTACAGAAATATTATTTAGCGTTAAAATTTTATGCATGACTCACTCGTTATAATTATTTATCAATTAACCATTTCGTTTTTCAAAATCCGCCATAAATTCTACCAGCGCATCCACACCAGCTTCAGGCATAGCATTATAGATACTGGCACGCATGCCACCGACAGATCGATGACCTTTAAGTGTGGTTAAGTTCGCCTGCCTGGCTTCCTCAAGAAATACACTGTCCAGTTCTGCATTAGCTAAAGTAAACGGAACATTCATCCATGAACGGCAATCTGGTTTTACCGGGTTAGCATAAAATTCTGAACCATCAATGGCAGCATACAGCTTGTCAGACTTACGCTTATTGATTTCCGCCATGGCGGTTAATCCACCCTGCTCCTTAATCCATTCGAATACCAGTCCTGCCAGGTACCAGGCATAGGTAGGTGGCGTGTTGGCCATGGAACCGTTATCCGCATGCGTTTTGTAATCAAACATGCTTGGCGTACCGTTAATGGTTTCACCAATCAGATCTTTTTGTACGATGACCACTGTTAACCCCGCGGGTCCAATATTTTTCTGGGCACCGGCATAAAGGATGGTAGATGACATATCCGCAACCAGGGGCACGCCATTCGTTTCCGGAATGTAATTGAACTCCACACCACCGATAGTTTCGTTAGGTGTATAGTGCACGTATGCAGCATCATTTTTTAAATTTAAATCTGATTGTGCAGGCGCACTGCTAAAATTATCGGCTTCAGTTGTTGCTGCCAGGTTCACATCGCAATAACGCTTTGCTTCTGCTATCGCTTTCTTGGACCATGCACCGGTATTAATGTAGTCTGCACCCGACTTGCCACGTAACAGGTTCATCGGCACCATGGCGAACTGGCTACTGGCACCACCCTGCAAAAACAGGATTTCATGGCTATCAGGAATCGCCATGACTTCACGCAAATCGGTCACTGCCTTTTCAGCAATTGACATGTATTCCTTGCCACGATGACTCATTTCCATTACCGACATGCCAGTACCATTCCAGTCCAGCATTTCGGCCTGGGCTTTTTCCAATACGGCTTGCGGTAACATGGCTGGACCAGCACTAAAATTAAAAACTCGAGACATCGTTTTATTTCTCCAAATAAACTTTAAAGATTGTTATTTATATTTTGTGATAAACGGCTATTCCTCAGCCGACGTTTCTTCCTGGATATTCTCAATACGCTCAATACCAATGAGCTTTTCTTCCTTGCTAAGACTGATTAAACGCACACCCTGTGTGTTTCGTCCCATTACGGAAACCTCATCCACGCGTGTACGCACCAGGGTACCGCCATTGGTGATCAACATAATCTCATCATCATCATTAACCAGTTCGGCACCGGTAACAGGTCCGTTGCGTTCTGTTGTCTGAATAGAGATAACACCCTGTCCACCGCGCCCGTGACGCGGGTAATCTTCCATGCCGGTGCGTTTACCATAACCATTTTCTGTTGCAGTTAAAATGTGGCCTTCCGAGGCGATGACCAGCGAGATTACTTTTTGTCCCTCAGCCAGTTTAATACCACGCACGCCTACCGCGTTACGCCCCATGGCACGCACATCACTTTCATTGAAGCGAATGGCCTTACCACCACTGGAGAATAACAACACGTCCTGGTTACCCTCCGTCAGCTCTACACCAACCAGTTGATCGTCTTCACGCAATTCAACAGCAATCAATCCTGATGAACGTGGGCGTGAGAAATCCTTTAATGGTGTTTTCTTCACGGTACCATTAGCTGTTGCAAACAAGATGAACTGATCATCAGCATATTCTCGAATTGGCAGGATCGCGTTGATGCGTTCCCCTGCTTCAAGAGGTAATAAATTTACGATCGGGCGACCACGGGCAGTGCGACCTGCCTGCGGAACCTCGTATACTTTCAGCCAGTAGGCTTTACCACGACTTGAGAAACACAGGATAGTGTCATGGGTGCTGGCAACGAATAGTTTTTCCACAAAGTCTTCATCTTTCACTGCGGTGGCCGCTTTACCTTTACCACCACGCCGTTGCGCGGTATAGGTAGTAATGGGTTGTGACTTGGCATAACCTTCATGTGAAAGGGTCACCACCACATCTTCTTCGGTGATCAGGTCTTCAATGCTCAGGTCTTCCTGGCTGGCAATAATTTCTGTTCGACGTCCATCGCCATAATTTTCCATGATTTCATTAAGCTCATCACGGATAACCTGCATTAAACGATCGCTACTTCCAAGAATATCCAGCAAGTCGGCTATCTGAGCGAGGAGTTCTTCGTATTCTTTAAGGATCTTGTCCTGTTCAAGTCCGGTCAGACGATGCAGGCGCATATCCAGTATTGCCTGTGCCTGTGCATCAGATAGCTGGTACTTGCCGTTATTTAACCCAAAGCTTTCAGGAAGACTCTCGGGACGTGAAGCCTTTGCACCCGATGCTTCCAGCATCTTGATAACAACACCAGGCTCCCAGGCAGTCGCCATGAGTTTTTCTTTCGCTTCCGCAGGATTCCCGGCCGCTTTGATTAACGCAATAATCGGATCGATATTGGCAAGTGCAACCGCCAGGCCTTCACGGATGTGTGCTTTCTCCCGTGCTTTACGCAGATCATATACGGTGCGACGGGTAACAATCTCACGGCGATGGCGAATGAATGCTTCAAGGATCTGCTTGAGGTTCAACAAGCGTGGCTGGCCATCAATCAATGCCACCATGTTAATGCCAAACACGGTTTGCATCTGGGTGTGCTGGTAAAGGTTGTTGATCATGACATCAGCCACTTCTCCACGACGTAACTCGATCACGACGCGCATCCCGTCTTTATCCGACTCATCCCGCAGTTCGGTAATGCCCTCGATTTTCTTTTCCTTAACCAGCTCAGCAATACGTTCCAGCAAACGTGCCTTGTTAACCTGGTATGGATGCCCTCGATTTTCTTTTCCTTAACCAGCTCAGCAATACGTTCCAGCAAACGTGCCTTGTTAACCTGGTATGGCAATTCAGTAACAATGATACTTTCCTTGCCTTTCTTGTCTTCTTCAATATGGGTGCGCGCTCGTACGTAAATGCGACCACGTCCAGTGGCATAAGCTTCGGCAATGCCACGTGCACCGTTGATGATACCGGCTGTTGGGAAATCCGGACCGGGAATATGTTCCATCAGGTCCTGGATGGAAATATCCGGGTTCTCAATCATCGCCAGGCAGGCTTTGATCACTTCGTTTAAATTATGAGGCGGTATATTGGTGGCCATCCCCACCGCGATACCTGCCGAACCGTTGATAAGCAGGTTCGGCAACCTGGCCGGCAGGATTTCCGGTTCTTTTTCCGATTCATCGTAGTTAGGAACAAAATCGACTGTTTCGCGATCTATATCTGCCAGAAGCTCATGGGCAATCTTGGCCATGCGCACTTCGGTATAACGCATTGCCGCAGGGGCATCACCATCTACAGAACCGAAGTTGCCCTGTCCATCGACCAGCATATAACGCAGTGAAAACGGCTGGGCCATACGCACGATGGTGTCATAAACAGCCGTATCGCCATGGGGATGGTATTTACCTATGACATCACCGACGACACGGGCCGATTTCTTGTAAGGCTTGTTCCAGTCATTACCCAGTTCACGCATGGCAAAGAGCACACGCCGGTGTACCGGTTTTAATCCGTCACGCACATCCGGTAGTGCACGTCCCACGATTACACTCATGGCATAATCCAGGTAGGACTGCTTCATCTCCTCCTCGATGTTGATAGGAAGGACTTCTTTGGCAAACTCCGTCATTCTGGCCGTTTTCCTTTAATCTGTGATACGGGAAATCTGGAAATGCCCGATTTCAGGCATTTTTAAAGGCGAAATTATACCACAGGCAGCTACCCTACTGCAGCACAAATAAAAGCCGTGAGAACGGACTTGCGGGAATCTGGTGAAATTTTAATCGGGGAAATTCAGTGCTTTATTGCCTTGGCCAAAGAGAAAAAACAGGATTTTTACACCTTCTCATGCCATTTCTGCATCACAGATGCCAGTTGCTGTTCCCACGAAGGCAGCTGGATATTAAATGTACTATTTAATTTACTGTTATCGAGTACGCTATAGGCGGGTCGGGCCGCCGGTGTTGGGTACTGTTCTGTCAAAATGGGCTTCAACTTGCACTGGTAACCATCCTTTTCCACTGATTTCAAAATCGCGCTGGCGAACCCATACCAGCTGGTTTGGCCAGTCGCTGTCAAATGATAAATTCCACTGTGTTCTGCCAGCGATATATCGGCACCCAGGCTGTCAATAATTTGTGCCGTGGCATGAGCAATAGCGTTAGATGACGTCGGTGCCCCGATTTGATCATCAACAATACCAAGTTCATCTCGTTCCCTGAACAGCCGTAACATGGTCAGCAGAAAATTATTGCCATGCAGCCCATAAACCCAGCTGGTTCGTAGTATCAGGAAGTCAGCCCCACTGTTTACAACCAGTTCTTCACCTTGTAGCTTGGTTTTACCATAGACACTTTGCGGTGAAACTGGATCAGTCTCTGTGTAGGGTGTCTGGCTGCAGCCATCAAAGACATAATCTGTTGAATAATGAATAATTGGGATATTCGCACCTGCTGCATACTCAGCTATCAGGCCAGGCGCACGGGCATTAATGACTTCCGCTTTTTCCGGCTCTTCTTCAGCCTTGTCCACAGCCGTATAGGCGGCAGCATTAATAATTAAATCTGGCGAGGTATTCTCAAGAAATGGTTTGATTGAACGGGTGTCTTCAAGATCAAGTTGAGA
>JARRJY010000083.1:0-15622 GCA_037388705.1 Gammaproteobacteria bacterium | reverse complement strand
CTTCACTACTCCACTTGATCATCAATGGTGTAGTTGACCATACAATGATGACGCCGATAAAAGCTGCTGGAACTGACATGTTGTGTACCTCCGTGACACTTAAATTCCTGGCTAAAAACAAAAAGGCCACTGTCTTGTGAACAGTGGCCTTTGGAAAAATTCTTAATAAATTATAAAACTAACAGGTGTTAATTTCCTCCAGCCACATACGTACACGCCCATACCACACGTGCATGCGGTAGACGTTTAATAGACATGATTGGCTGTTTCATTTTCATGGCATAAAGTTTGGACCTGATAGTATCGACTGTCAAGTAGCAAGTTTGATAAAAGCCTAACGACTATAAAAATATTTCCAGTTGGTTCCTGTTGCCTGCGAAAGTACGCTTAATACTTTATCGGCAAGTACTGCCTCGTTGGGAAAGACGCTGTAAATTTCAATAAAAATATGCGCCGCCATGGCTGACTTGTGCCAGTTAAGTTCCGGTATATCAGTTACCTGCCCGCACCCAGGACACTGGTATTGCAAGGAATTATCTGATTGCCATTTTTTTACCAGGTTTTGCCAGTCTTTCTCTTCATGTCGGCAGTTAGGGCAACGTGGCCCCTTGCCAGCAGCATCCGCATAAAATTCCAGTTGCTGAAAAACAGGACTGATTTGAATATGGCAAAAGTCCTCGCTGCCGTCACCGTGAGGTTCAATTTCAATAGCCGGTGAACAGCCGAGAAAAGTCATATAGTTAAGAAACTGCTCACCGATTAGAAAACGCAGGCGATCATCCGTTGGTGGTAAGGCGTCACCAATAAAGCTGATACTGGATAGCGCCTCCTGGATTTCATCCCTGTTCTGCGGGATAAACTCAGGAGCTTGTGGGCAAATAACCAGGCGGGAGACAGGCACGCGTTTACTTTCCTCTTGGTTTCAAAGGCCTGGCATTATAACACCGGCAAAGTTTCTCATGCCGTGAAACTTAGAAAATGCTAAAATATGCCTTCTTTTAACCGGGTAGACTTTAGGTGAATAACATGTCTGAACTGACCAAAGAAGAACAGATTCTGAAAATGGTGAAAAAGGTATTAACCGATGTGGCAAAAGATACCTACACACCTGCGCACCTGAAACACCCGTTATCAGAAAACACTATCCACAGTATTCGTGATTGCCTGGCACTGATCACAGCCCGCGAACAGGAACTGGCCGAAGAACATGGTCGCGATACCAGCGCTCGCCCACGCTTTGTCGATGAAGCTCCTAAATCAGTGGTTGTCGATATTTCAGGATTGAAAAAAGATAAAGACTAAACAACGCTTAGCTATCCAGTTGTTCCCAACGAATATAAGCCTGTTCCAGTTCCTCATTCACCGCTTTTAACCGTTCCATTGTCGAGGCAATGGTCTGTTGATCCTGCTGATAAAAATCAGCCTGGCTGGTATTTTCCTGAAGCTCCAGCTGTTCCGCTTCGAGTGATTCGATTTTTGCCGGCATGGCTTCCAGCTCACGTTGCTCCTTGTAACTGAGTTTGCGTGGTTTATTTTCTGCTGGTTTCGCTTTTGTCGTTTTTTCCGTTTTACTTTTTTGCCGGGATTGCGTTTTACCCTTGCCAATAGCGGTAAAAGACCAGTCTTTAGGACGTTGTCTTAGCCAGTCTGTATAGCCACCCACGTATTCTTTAACATGATAATCACCTTCAAATACCAGCAAACTACTGACAACATTATCCAGGAAGGTTCGGTCATGACTGACCAGGATAAGGGTGCCTTCAAAATTAGCCAGCAAGTCTTCGAGCAACTCAAGTGTTTCCATGTCCAGGTCATTGGTGGGCTCATCCATAACCAGCATGTTGGCTGGCTGGATGAACATTTTTGCCAGTAACAGGCGATTGCGTTCACCACCGGATAGCATTTTGACCGGTGCATTGACTTTCTGAGCCGGGAATAAGAAGTCTCGCAAATAACTAATAACATGACGGGACTTGCCGTTAATGGTTACCGTCTCTTTTCCATAATTCAGATTATCAAGTACTGACTTGTCAGGCTCCAGTTCGGATTGCTGCTGATCGAAATAGGCTATCTTGAGCTTGGTTCCAATATTGACCGTGCCAGAATCTGGGTTTAACTGGCCCAGTAACAGTCGTATCAAGGTGGTTTTGCCAACGCCGTTTGGCCCCATGATCCCGATCCGATCGCCACGCAGTATGCGGGTAGACAGATCTTTTATGACTGGTGTGTCATTATAACTGAAGTAAACATTCTCCAGGTCGGCAACCAGTTTCCCGGATCGATCTGCTTCTTCCAGGTTTAAATTTACCGTGCCCTGCTTGTCGCGACGTTGACGATGCTGGTCACGCAGCGCTTTTAAAGCACGCACCCGCCCTTCATTTCGGGTACGACGTGCCTTGATACCCTGTCGAATCCAGGCTTCTTCTTCGGCGAGTTTTTTGTCAAACCTGGCGCGTTGTTCATTTTCAACGACTTCACGCTCTTCTTTTTTCTTTAAATAATTGGCAAAGTCACCTGGCCATGAACTTAATACACCACGATCCAGCTCAATAATGCGCGTCGCCAGGTTTTGCAGGAAAGTGCGATCATGGGTAATAAATAACAACACACCGTGAAATGCCGACAGGTATTCTTCCAGCCAGGTTACCCCTGCCACGTCCAGGTGATTGGTGGGCTCATCCAGTAATAACAAATCAGGATCTGAAACCAGTGCTCGGGCCAGTAACACGCGGCGCTTAAGGCCACCGGACAAGCTCTCCATGCCTGCATCTGCAGGGAGATCCAGACGGGAAATCACCGTTTCCACTTTCTGTTCGAGGCGCCAGCCATCGGCAGCTTCCAACTGGTGCTGCAGATCCGATAATTCTTTAACCAGTTTGTCTGATGGATCTTGTTCCAGTGCATGTGCCACCGTGTGGTACCTGCTAATTAAGTCGCCCAGCTCTGCAAGACCACTGGAAACCACTTCAAAAACAGAAACTGACTCACCTGTCGGAACAGTTTGTTCAAGATAGGCAACACGTAATCCATCCTTGTGCCACACTTTGCCATCATCAGGAACGTTTTGCCCGGTAATAACGCGTAGCAGGCTGGATTTCCCCACCCCGTTTCGTCCTACCAGGCATATTCGCTCTCCCTTGAAAATGTCCAGGTCAACGTGATCCAGTAGCGGTTTATCACCAAAACTTAGTGAAACATCGGTTAATTTGAACAATGGGCTGTTGCTGGACATGTATGCTTAAAAATCAGTTAGTTACGTAATATTTTTAATATAAATTTTATAAAATTTTCTCAAGTTTCAGTACATCGTGCCGCCATACAATTAAATAAGAATCGCTTAACTCAACCACAGGGAAGAATCGGCACATTATGCCTCATTGCACGTAGTCCAGTAACCTGACATGAAGTTTAAAATCCTTAATAGTTTGCGAGGGCGTTATGCCCTGGTCACATTCATACTGTCTGTTTCTCTTTTGACAGGGAGTGTTGTTGTTCAATCAAACCTGATTAGCAACCGCGATATCATTTCCAGTAACATCGCAAACCGTAAACAATTACTACAACGCAGCCGCTATATTCGCACTACAATCTGGGAAGCCCGTGAATCCCTGGCGCTTTACCTGTTGATGCCTAGCAAACAGCAGTATCCGGAACATGTTCACCTTTCGATTGAGCAGGCTATTGAGCATACCGAACAGTTAAAACAGCACGAATGGATTCGAAAAGAAAATAAACTGGAATCCATTGAGCAATTAAGACTTTCACTTGCCACTTTTGATAAAGCAGTTAGCCAATTAATTAACATACGTAGCAATCCTGACAAGCAATTTCCATCAATGACTATTGCCCGGAATAATTTACAGAATTACAACAATGAAATGGTTTCCGCCCTGAGTATCGCCTTGTCAGAAATTATTACGGATTCACACAATGTATTAACACCTGAATATAAAAAATTCGACAGGATCCAGACATTGTGGACACAGATGATATCCCTGTTTCGTATCTACCTGGCCAATAGCATTGGTTCCTATGATGTTACTACCCTACCACTACAGGAAAAAGCTATACAGACTTTTTATGACGACATACTTGCAAACATAAATAGTCTGAAGAAAGCAGCAGTAGCAAATAAGCTGGGATTTGAATCCAGTGATGCTCTTAAGACAATTGAAACAGCCGTTAAAAAATGGGGAGTTGGTTACAGGCAGATTCTTAACGTACACAGAAGTGATGACTGGCGAGCTGATGTAAGTATCGTAAAAGAACTCATTGAACCTGATATCAAACGCATCTGGTCGATCCTGCAATCACTTGATATTGCCATTGAGTCATCCAGTAACGAGGATGTCAGCACACTGACAAACATAGCTGAAGAGCAGGTAATTATACTTTGGTTGATTACCATAATCGGCCTGGTTTTCCTTATTATGGGTTTTTATTTTCTGGAGTTGCTCGTGTTACGCCCAATTGCAAACGTATCTCATGCCCTTAAGCAGGAAGCTATAGGTGATGAGGAACAGGATATTGCTATTGACACCAACATTATAGAAACCCGGAACCTGGTTGATGCCTTTGATGAAATGCGCCTGCAGGTTCATGAACGACAGAACTTGCTTGAACACCAGGCCCTGCATGACTCTCTTACCGGACTGGCCAACCGCACCTTGTTATTCGATCGACTGCAATACGCCATTCGAACCTCAAGACGTGAAAATAAAAAACTTGCCCTGCTAATGCTTGATCTCGATCGCTTCAAGGAAGTCAATGATACCCTTGGTCACCAGGTTGGTGATGCATTACTTGTAGAAATTGGTTTACGTCTGAAAAACACCTTACGTGAAGCTGATACTATTGCAAGGCTAGGTGGTGATGAGTTTGCGATTTTACTATCTAACACTGAGCCGGCGCAGGCTGAGTACATTTCAAAAAAAGTACATACCTCACTTGAGGAAATGTTCCACATTAATGATCTGAAACTTTATATCAAGGCAAGTATTGGTATTGTTCTCTACCCGGAACACGGGAATACTGCAAATGTCCTGTTACAAAAAGCTGATGTTGCCATGTATGTCGCCAAACGTAACAAACTTGGCCACGCTTTCTATAGTGCAGATCATGACCAGCATAGTGTAGGTCGCCTCGCATTAATGACCGATCTGCGAATTGCTTTGCAAAAAAATCAACTGGAACTCTATTTCCAGCCGAAGGTTTCCCTGATCAACGGCAAACTTACCGGTTTCGAAGCATTGTTAAGATGGAACCATAATAAATATGGTGCCATCCCGCCGGGACAAATCATTCCCCTGGCCGAACAAACCGGGGCGATAAGCGATATTACAAAATGGGTAATGGAGAAAGTCCTGATACAACTTCAGGACTGGCGTAAACAGGGCATCAACCTGGATATTTCCATCAACCTTTCTGTATACAGTATTTTTGACACGGAACTGGTTAAGGAACTCACCGAAATGCTCGCCGATAATATTGCCATAAACCATCATCTCACCCTGGAAGTTACTGAAAGTGCAATGATGGAACACCCTGAGCAAGCAGTTGAAGTTCTCAACAAGTTTGACAAGTTGGGTGTACGCATGTCTATTGATGATTTTGGAACCGGTTTTTCATCGCTGGCCTATTTAAAACGCTTACCGGTCGATGAACTCAAAATTGATAAGTCATTTGTACTCGATATGCATGACAATGAAAATGATGCTGTTATTGTCCGTTCCACTATTGACCTTGCACATAATCTTGGACTAAATGTTGTTGCCGAGGGTATAGAGGACAAAGACAGCTATGATCTGTTAAGTATTCTTGGTTGCGATATCGCGCAAGGTTATTTCATAAGCCACCCCCTTCCCATTAGTGAATTGCACGAACTATTACAGCCGGATTACAGTCATAAAAGCAAGTAATCAGCATAACTTTTCTGTTGAAATGAAATATTTTATGCTATGTTTGCTGGATTATGGATATTGATGAACAAGAAAAACTCAAAGAAAAAATCAATGTGTTAAAGCTCGAACACTTTGATCTGGATGACATTATAAAACGCCTGAGCGATGACCCGACTGTTGATCAATTACAGATACAACGCTTAAAGAAACGTAAACTTGCTGTTAAGGATATGATAGCCAAATTACAAAGCCGTTTGATTCCCGATATCGAAGCCTGACTTTACCGACCATGAATACCCCGTCTGCTCCTGATGCAAAACTACTGATTGCACCTGGTTGTGCACATTGCCCTGCTGTGCTGCAACACCTTTCAACCTTGTTAAAAGAAAATCTTATTGGAAAACTGGAAGTCATTAACATTCACCAGCACCCGGAAATTGCGCAACAGCTGAATGTTCGATCAGTACCATGGTTGCAACTTGGTGAATTTACTTTAAATGGTGCGTACAGTCTCAGTGAGTTACGTGACTATGCCAGTTTTACGGGGAGTGAATCTGGCATTAGTCAATATATAGAAAAACAACTTGCCGAGGGTCAGCTGTCTGCCCTTATAGAAGAAATAAAACATCACCATCACTGGCTAAAATCTGTTTTACAGCTACTGATGGATGATGATACCTCCATGCAGGTTCGTCTTGGTCTTGATAGCCTTATCGAAAGCCTGGCCGGGAGTGAGATACTGTTTGACCTTGCCAATGAGCTGGGAAAACTCAGTAAAGAAGTACATATAAGCCGGCTGGCTGATATCATTCATTACCTTGGATTAACTCATAACCCCGGGGCAAGAGCTTTTATTGAAACACATTGTAATAATGAAAATCCTGATATCCGTGAAGTCTGCCAGGATGCTCTTGAAGAAATAAACACACATGTACAATGAGTAAACAGCAGGACTGGTTTGTATATATATTACAATGTAGTGATCAAACACTATATACCGGTGTAACGACCGATCCTGAACGTCGTGTTGAAGAACATAATTCTGGTATCAAAGGTGCCAAGTACACAGCAGCGCGAAGACCGGTAAAGCTGGTTTACTGTGAAAAACTCGATTCCCGTTCAAGCGCCCAGCAAAGAGAACACACCATAAAATCTCTTTCCCGCCAGCAAAAAATACAACTAATAGATAATTGCTAGTTTTTCAGTGCATCTTTTAACTCTTCCACATCAACAGGAAAAGTAATTGCCTTGTGGATAGGGAAACGTGAACTAACTCGCTGGAACTGCGCAGCAAACTCTTCTTCGTAAAATACAATCACTTTAGTTTCCGGCATGCGTTGCACAACCGCCAGTAATGATTCCAGGCTACTGGTACGGTCACGAAAATCTGACTGGAAATTAAACTCCGCCACAATCACTGCTGGCCTGAGTTTTTTCAACGTACGGATTGCATTGCGCATGGAGTGACTGGTTTCCACCCTGTAGCCCGCCTGTTGATAAACAGAAGTGAAATCAGGATAGCCACCTAACTCGATAATGGCCAATAGTTCCCCTTTAGGTTGTGTGGAAACTTCTTTGGATAGCATCATTTTGTTACCATATTGAGCAATGCAAACCTTGATATGGAGAGGATCCTACCATATTTATTAGTTTGCCCATGTGCAGATATTGAGCAATTCATTGATTGCCAGTATGCTTGGCTACCCTGAACGACTGATGACAGGAATTAACTATGCCTTACTACGTTTATAAAATTCTGCCTTCTGTTGGTAACCTGGTTAAAAACCTGGAGTTGCAGGACAGTTTTGTTAAACAAAAACGCATCGACCAGGCAGCAGATGATCAGGCAACTTTTAAAGTGATGTTTGCAGAGACTGAGCTGGAAGCAGAAGAAAAACTGATGGAACATCGCGAAGAAACTGTTGTTCGTGAGTGGGAAAAATAAGCCCGTTTAATCTGTCCCGTGGAAGAAGACCAATATCGTGAAACCTATAACTCTGTAAACGAGTTACGCTGCGTTTACGAAAAAGCCATTAACTCACGACGTTGTACCTGTAGTGCTTCACATCGTTTTAACCTGGCCGATCGTGAAGGTGTTTCCTGCCAATCAAAGCAAGGTCAGCAACGTTGTAAAATAATCCTGGAATTAATGCGTAAGAAGTCCAGTTTTGCACTGAAACTGCCTGAGACGGATGGAACTCCCCTGCCCCACGCAAAAGAAATCAAGGTACAGGTTGGCGGATTGCTCGGTTTGCAAACTTTATTGTTCAAGGAAAAGGAAGGTGCGGATAAGGTTGAAGATATTGATCACATTCTGCGTACAGCACTTGAGCAGTATGACGAATTTTCCCGCTTGCCGTATACCGAGATCGTAAAGTCCATCACCAACTTCAAGGGACGACAAAGACGTTCCCGCTAAAGGCTTTTAAAACTTGTATTCAAACCAGTCAAAAGAACAATCAAGGTGAGTACGAATTTTCAGAATGCCATCAAGGCCTTCTTCAAAAATTAACTGTAAAGGGGACTTGTTCTGAAAGCGGTTATTACTGCGCCGCATCCAGATCGCACCCATCGCCGGGTTATGTGGATAGGTAGTACGTAGTGCATCAGCAATCCCAATGATATGTTCCAGTCGCTTCATTACTTCCGGGGTATCCGGAAAAGGCGTATCTTCCCTGTAACGACGTAACATTCTCTTCGGTGTTTTCTCAGGCAAATCAAGAATCGCAACCTGCTCCGCTGCCTGCATGCCCCAGGCATCCAGAATATTCATGATCGCTTTGGTCAGGGAGTTACGATCATCGATGCTAAGTGCCTGATCTTTTGAAATTTCTGACATAATACTCTCAGATTTTGAAAACTGAATATCTATTGTACAATAGCCACCCGCAACAAGATACCCAATTAAAACACTCGGAGATTACGATGAGCGACAATTTCACAGCCGTAGCCCGGCTTGATGCCTTAAAAACCGGAAAAATGCTAAGGGTAACTGTCGATGGGCAAAATATTCTGCTGGCTAATGTCGATGGTGAAATTTATGCCGTGGAAGATATGTGCTCTCATGAAGATGCCTCGTTGTATAACGGTGCCTTAAAAGGACGCTGCGTGGAATGCCCGTTACATGGAAGCCATTTTGATTTGAAAACCGGTGAACCACAGCAGGAACCGGCTACCGAGGCGATAAAAACTTTCAACGTTAAAATTGCTGATCAACAAATCTGGTTACAACTGTAAAGCGATATTTGTTTTTAATATTACTTTAAACATTGCATTCTGTTGTTACACTTATAAGTATTGAAGCAACGTTTTGTAACATCACTACAGAGATTTCATGGATAGCATTTCTATCAATACCCATTTAATCTCCGGCATTAATACCGGGAAAGCTGAATTCCGCTTTGATGGACACTATCACGGAACCCCCGTTACCTGGCAATGTACCTTACAAACGCTCGATCAATACTACCAGGACCTGGTTAATACCAATAAAGTTGATCGCAATACCCCTGTGACATTAAGGCGCTTTATCGATATTGCCCATGTGGATTCACCTACTCCCAGTATTAATATTGTACTGGACGTAGAAAAAATTGATGAGCCAACCATTCGCAAGTCTATTATCATGGTACATAATTATAAAAAGCTTCATGAAGGTATGCATGAATATGGTGAAGCTTATACTTACCCAAGGAAGTAATGAATAATGGCCCGATTATTATCTATTGCACGCGCAGCAAAACTAGTTGGCGTTCCAAGAGGTACATTACAAAAGCAAATCTTTAATGGCGAAATTGAAAGTTTTGAGGGGCAGATAAAATTTTCAGACCTTGAAAGACTCTATCCGCAGACCGAGCTTGAAGATAATACGATTATCGAGCACATTGAAGAAATTATTGAGCTGGCATTAAAACGGGCACGTGGAGAAAAGCTCCGCGCCTTACTGACACCTGACCTTGGCACACTGGCTGCTCGTGTTTCTGCTCTGAGTAAAGAGCTGGATATTACACGACAGCGTGAAAGTTATTATATTGAATTGCTTTCAACATTGAAAGACAAGATAAATACCCAGTTAAATACCAATGACAAAAACTTCTGTACTGATTTACGTGACTGGCTGGAAGAGGCATTAAAAGAACCTGTCATTGTAGAAAAGTCATCAGCATTATTCACCAAGGATACTTTGCTTAAAGTTGTCGCTGCACAGGTGCACCTGATGCCTAGTGGACATGAATATTTCATCGAAGGTAATAACTCTATTCTTGAGTCTGGCCTGAGTGCCGGGCTGGCGCTTAATTATGGTTGTAGCAATGGAAACTGCGGCAAGTGTAAAGCTAGGCTTATCTCAGGAGATGTGAAGAAAATTAAGCCCTATGATTATAATTTCTCAGAAACCGAGAAAAGTCAGAACTATATTCTTACCTGTTGCCACACAGCATTAACGGATGTAGTGCTGGAAGCGGAAGAAGCCGGTAGTGAACATGATATTCCTGAACAGCAAATTACCGCCCGGGTGAAAAAGATCACACCTCTGGATGAAAATCTTATGCTGTTACATTTAAAAACACCCCGTACCAACCGCCTGCGATTTCTTGCCGGACAGAATGCCATGCTGAAAATCAGCGACAGTGATGTACCTGAAGAAAGTTTTGCAATTGCCAGTTGCCCCTGTGACGATATGAATATCCAGTTCCATGTTAAACGTAATAATGAATCAGCACTGGTCACGCATATTTTCAATCAACTAAGCAATAGTGACAATATTGATATTACTGGCCCAACAGGACATTTTGTTCTGAAAGAAAACTCTGACAACCCGGTACTGTTTATCGCGTTTAATGAAGGCTTTGCTGCTATCAAAAGTCTCATTGAACATGCCATGACATTGGATAATGCCGAGTTCATCCATTTATTCTGGATAGTAACTGGTGACAATACCCACTATCTGCAAAACCAGTGTCGCGCCTGGACAGACGCGCTGGATAACTTTCGATATACACCGTTAAAAATCAGGGACAGTGAAAATGAAGAACTGCTAAACGACAGGCTTGAACAGATCAGCTCAGCCTATCGTAGGTTATCTGAACTTGATATTTATATTGATGGCACCGAATCATTAATCGATAAAACAGCACGCTTCCTTCAAAATGCCGGCGCCAATGAGGCACAAATTGTTACCCGGTATACCGGTTAGTCTTTTTTCTCGTCGTCAACCAGCCAGTTTTCAAGTGCTTCCACGATCTTTCTTGCCTGGATCGGGCTTGAAATGTTGAACTTGGACTTGTATTGATACTCACCATTTCTTTTCTGGAAACGGCGAATACTGTACTTGGGTGGACCGTATTCTTCTTTCTGACGATTCCAGTCCTGATATTTAAAGATAATTGTCGACCAGGCGCCTTTACTTAACACAACTTTGTCCAGTTGTTTTGAAACCAGTTGTCCATCTTCCATATAGTCGACTGTCAAATCATCAATATCTGTAGCCATTTGGCATCACTCCACAAAATAAATACTATTCACTCTATTAATAATAACTTTATAATAGCCCGATTATACGAGTTAGTCCTGTAGAATAGCTAGCCCCTGATATTAAATTCGTCGTTTGTCGCTTCACACACAGGGTAAAAATCCTTGCCAACAGAGTCAGTTACACCACACATGCCATCACATCGCGCGGTATCTGCCTCACTGGTATTCGTGGTGTTATTCTACGTGGCTTATATTTTTTATACTGGTCACCAGGCATTGTTCTCGGCCATTGCTTCTCTGGGCATCACAGACTGGTTGATAATATTAAGTTTTTCATTAAGTAACTACCTAGTTCGCTTCATACGCTGGCAAATATACCTGAGAAAATTTGGCTACAGTGTTCCTGCACTCATCAGCCTGGCCTATTACATTGCCGGTTTCAGCCTGACGACGACGCCCGGCAAAGCTGGTGAAACAATTCGCTCACTCTACCTGCATCAACATAAGGTGCGTTTCTCAATCAGCCTGGCTGCTTTTTTTACCGAACGGTTCCTTGATGTAGTGGTGGTTGCCTGCCTGGCATTGCTATCACTGTTACAATTTATGGAGTATCAATCTGTCATTATCAGTGCCATCATCATATTACTTTTACTGGTCGCTCTGTTTGCTTATGGAAATACTCATAGCCTGGTTGAAAAACTACTTCAGTTTATCANTCATTATTCCTGGCCAACACCAGGCAGTTATTTCTTTTTAAAGTGCTGGGTACCGGACTGGTACTGGGTGCCATAGCATGGCTGGTACAGGGCCTGGTCTTCGTATACTTACTGCGACATTTTCACGTTGAGCTTTCCACCTGGGTAGCCATAGGTATTTATGCAGCCAGTCTCCTTGCCGGTGCCATTTCATTTATTCCGGGAGGTGTGGGCACAACCGAGGCAGCCATGGCTTTCCTGCTCATCACAGTAGGTGTAGACAAACAGACTGCTCTTATCATTCCGGTAATTACACGCATTGCCAGTTTATGGTTTGCAGTAATGCTTGGAACCAGTGCAGTTTTAACACTGGGTATGCTGGGTATAAAACCTAAAGAACAAGATACCAGACATTCAGGGTAACAAGACTCAGGATTGTCGTGAGTGTAACTGCGGTGGCATAAAGCCGGGTATCCAGGCCGTAACGATCACAAATCACCAGGCCAATAACCATAGTCGGCATAGCAGCCTCTAGCACCAGTGCCGTCCTGGTATCACCGCTAAATCCAAACAGGCTGGCCATTGCCAGTGCTACCAGTGGCAAGATCAATAACTGGCTGATGACAATTACGGAAACGTTTTTTACCCTGTTAGCCAGGCTGAGTTTCCAGTCGAGGCTCAAACCTACGGCAAACAACATCATCGGGATAACCATTTGTGCAAACTGTTGCAGCACCCAGCTTACCGAACTATGCATCGGCACTTCAGCCAGATTTAATATCACTGCCAGCAATGCCGCCCAGATTGGCGGTAATTTTCTCAGTCCTGTAAAAACACCTTCATGATGACCTTTGCTACCGTACTTTTGCGCAATCACGATGCCGACAGTAAACAGGATGGGGGTGCAGGCAAATAAATCGTATTGAATAGCAATACTGGCCGCCCAGTCACCAAACAATTCTGTCAGGACAGGTAACCCCAGGTAAGTTACATTGGGAAAGGCACTGGCCAGCATCACCGCACCTGTGACAGGTTGTGAGGCTTTACAAGCACGGCAGAAAAAATAACTGGTCAACAAACCGCTGACAATGCTCGTGATGGCCACGGCACTGATAAGAAAACTGTTAAGCCCAAGGTTCG
This sequence comes from Gammaproteobacteria bacterium, assembly GCA_037388705.1. GTDB lineage: Bacteria > Pseudomonadota > Gammaproteobacteria > UBA6429 > Thiohalophilaceae > JARRJY01. The sequence continues at coordinate 2,415 of JARRJY010000083.1, read as the reverse complement.
CCTGCCATAGCACCTTAAGCACCAATGCAGGTAACATCAGGTATAGCACCAGCGTTGTTAAGGCTTTTCGAATAGTCTCCGAGCTAATACCGCCTGGCTCAATCACGTGCCAGAGAATGCCGAACACGATCAACACTGACATATTTAAAATGATCTCTACCACCTGATGCTCCGTAGGTTTACACTATAATTTATATAGAATAATAACCAGTTTAACAGGAAACGGATATGCGAATTTTACACACAATGTTACGTGTCGGTGATCTTGATCGATCAATTAAATTCTATACAGAAGTACTTGGCATGAAACTGCTACGCCAGAAAGAATATCCTGATGGCAAATTTACCCTCGCCTTTGTCGGTTATGGCGATGAAAAAGACAATACCGTGATCGAAATGACCTATAACTGGGGTGTTGATAGCTATGACCTCGGCGGTGGTTTCGGGCATATTGCCCTGGAAGTCGATGATGTATACGAAGCCACCGAAGAAATTCGGAACCGCGGCGGCAAAATACTTCGAGATGCAGGCCCCATGAATGCCGGTACCACCATTATCGCGTTTGTCGAAGATCCGGATGGCTACCAGATTGAGTTAATTGGAAAGAAACATTAATATCGAATGACCACTTTCGAGAAGCGATAGATGAATGTCCGTTAACGATCCATACCAGAACAAGCAAAGCGCGTGACCAGGGCATGCGAAGCATGTTCAGGAAGTCCTTAATGAAACGCAAAGCGGTTCTACAGTGAAGCGGACATTGAAAATATTTGGTTGATTTTATTGCTTATGACTAGCAAAAGACACTTAAATCGCTTTTTAGTTACGCTATTAGGTTTTATTGCATTTACCAGCACACATATTTATGCAGAAACAATTGATGGTCCAGCTAATATTCGTTTGACCCCAAACGGAAAAACAATTGCTTCAATGTATGATCGGTCCCCAATTGAAGTTGAGGGAAAAGATGGAGATTGGTACTTGGTGCGTGTTTTGTTTTTTGTAGAAAATAACATGATAAAATCTAACGAATCTATAATAGGGGAAAATACTGAATTTAGTGATACTAATGGAACGAAAATTGGAAAAACACTGGATACTATCAAAGTCGACTATGGGCCTAATGGCGATTCCAATAGAAGTCAACTCACTTTCGTAGGGTATACGCATAGACAAAATATTGTCCCCGAATCCCTTGTTGAAGAATCAATAAGTAAAATAGTAAAGAGCGGCGCGAATTTGAATGTTAATACTGACGTATGGAAAAAACATTTAGCTCTCATCGACTACCAACCCTGGACCAGTATAGATTCTTTTGAAACATTCCTCTTATATGAAAACGATTACTATGATATCAGTCCAGGACCAAGAATAATCTTGTTTTTCTACAGCGACAAACTAGTGGGTATTCTTCATAAAAGCCCTCTCGATCTTGGAAATAATACAAAAAAAGAAGTTATTTCTGGATATACTATTTCTTTCATTCCTGGCACCAGCAAAGATTTAATAAAAAAATCCGCGAAATCTATTTTCCCATTATACGGGGCGCTGATTAATAAAGTTTAAAAGTTTTTTATAAATGTCCTCTTTTGGCCGTTAGGGTCAGAGTAAAAATAGATTGAGCTTTTGACTTGAACCCAATCATCTGTGTTAGTAACAAACTCATATCCGTTTTATTTTGGGAAATGACATGTCAACAAAATCGGTTAGTGATGAAGCATCTAAAAAAGTATCTCCTCGCCAGTGGATAAGATTAGTTTTGGTGTATCTCCTTTTCCCACTACTTTTATTGATATGTGCAGGGGATCTCGATTGGTGGCAGGCGTGGATTTATTCCCTACTGATCTTGACCGCGGGTATTGTGGGACGTATATGGGCGGAACAGCGACATCCCGGATTGACGGCCGAACGACAAAATATTGAAAATATCCAAAACGCAAAAGCCTGGGATAAAGTGCTTGCGCCACTGCTGGCGGTGAGTATCGGTTATCCTTTGGTCATAGTAGCAGGGCTGGACCATCGCTATCACTGGTCTCCCGAATTTCCGCTATGGATTAGTGTGATTGGATTCATATTGATCGCGTTCGGTTACGCCTTCGCTGCATGGGCAGTGGTAGAGAACCGCTTTTTCTCCAGCGTGGTACGCATTCAGACGGATCGAGGGCACGTGGTGTGTGATACCGGACCGTACCGGTTTGTTCGGCATCCGGGTTATGCCGGAAATATTCTCCCACTATTCGGTATTGTTCTTGCTCTCGGCTCGGTATGGACTCTGATACCTGCGGCGGTGGCAACAATCATCACGGTGATCAGAACAGTACTTGAAGACCAGACTTTACAGGAAGAGTTGCCGGGCTATCGAGACTATGCACAACGTGTGCGCTATCGGTTAATTCCCGGGATTTACTAAGAGAG
>JARRJY010000082.1:0-7921 GCA_037388705.1 Gammaproteobacteria bacterium | reverse complement strand
CTGGCGGTAGCCGAGAATGAACAGTTTGCTATGACCAAGCGAGATATAACGCATAATATTAATTTCTTTATGAATGTACCGGTAACAGCCGAAGGCGGACTGACATTTGCCGATGGAATATCCGCGGCGGGCAAGTATGTAGAATTACAGGCTATGATGGATACGATTGTACTGGTTTCCAATTGTCCTCAATTGAATAATCCATGCAATGGTTATAATCCGACGCCTGTTGAAATACTGATCTGGGATTAATTCTATAATATAAAGATCAGTGATGATTCTACGGGACGACCCGTAGAATTTTGTTTAACAACGGGACGACCCGTTATTAAATAAAAGAACAAACATGTTTAACAAAGTATTGATCGCCAACCGTGGTGCGATTGCTACCAGGATTATACGAACCCTGAAGCAGATGGGTATAGCGTCGGTAGCGATTTATGCCGAGGCAGATGCAGACTCACTGCATGTATTACAGGCGGATGAAGCCTGGTCGCTGGGTGAAGGTCGTGCCACTGAAACTTATCTCGACCAGGACAAGATTTTCCAGATCATAAAAGAATCGGGGGCGGAAGCCGTGCATCCTGGCTACGGATTCCTGAGTGAAAACCCGGAATTCGTGAAGCGTTGTGAAGCAGAAGGCATATGCTTTATTGGTCCAACTGCAGAACAAATGCAGTTATTCGGGCTCAAGCATACCGCGCGTGATATCGCAGAGCAAAACAATATCCCGTTATTACCCGGTACCGGTTTACTTGAAACAATCGAACAGGCAATTACTGCAGCGAGCGGTATTGGTTACCCGGTGATGCTTAAAAGTACTGCCGGTGGCGGCGGAATTGGTATGCAACTTTGCTATACCGAAGATGAGTTGAAGGCTTCTTACGATTCTGTCCGACGCCTCAGCCAGAATAACTTTGCAAACAGCGGCGTGTTCCTGGAAAAATTTATCGAGTATGCACGTCATATCGAGGTGCAGGTCCTGGGTGATGGCAGGGGAAACGCGATTGCGATAGGGGAACGTGACTGTTCAGCACAGCGACGCAACCAGAAAGTCATTGAAGAAACACCGGCCCCCAATATTCCACAGCCGGTTCGTGAACAACTGCACAGTACTGCAACACGGCTGGTCAGCGCGGTTAATTATCGCAACGTGGGTACCGTTGAATTTGTTTACGATCAGCAACAGGACCAATTTTATTTCCTGGAAGTGAATACCCGCCTGCAGGTAGAACATGGTGTTACCGAGCAGGTGTTTGCAATTGATCTGGTTGAAAATATGATCCGTATTGCAGCCGACGAGATTGATGAGCTGTCTGCAATTAAACGCAACCAGCAACCTGCTGGTCATGCCATACAGGTACGAGTTTATGCGGAAGATCCCAGCAAGGATTTTCAGCCCTGTGCTGGTCTGCTTAGTGAAGTTGTATTCCCGGAAAGTAAAAACCTGAGAATTGATCACTGGATTCAGCCGGGTATCGAAATTTCACCATTCTTTGATCCGATGCTGGCAAAAGTGATCGTAACCGAAGATAACCGTGAAGCAGCATGTAACGCCCTGATTAATGCACTTGAAGCAACGTCAATCTATGGTATCGAAACCAATATCGATTATGTCACGCATATACTCGATACCGATGTCTTCAGAAAAGGAGAGATGTTCACCCGCTACCTGAACAGTTATGAATACCAGGTGGCAAGTATTGATGTAATCAGTGCCGGCACCATGACAACTATCCAGGATTTTCCGGGTCGGATTGGGTACTGGGATGTGGGTGTGCCGCCATCAGGTCCGTTCGACAGTTATTCATTCCGGCTGGGTAACCGCCTGCTGGGAAATGATGAAACGGCAGCAGGCCTGGAAATTACACTCAATGGTCCAGGCCTGAAATTTAATACCCAAACCGAAATTGTATTATCCGGTGCACAGATAGAAGCATCACTGGATGGTGATTCTGTCGAATTATGGAAAGTAACCACCGTCCAGGCTGGCCAGGTTTTAAAAATTGGCAAGGTAAGTAAAAAGGGCGCGCGCGCTTACCTTCTGGTTAAAGGTGGCATCCAGTGCCCGGATTATCTCGATAGCAAATCAACATTTACGCTTGGACAGTTTGGTGGTCATGTTGGCAGGGCACTGGTTGCCGGTGATGTGATCAAGCTGTCAGCTACTGAGTTAGAAAAAAACACGCAGGATTGTCCCGGGGACTTGATTCCCGCTATTTCCGATCACTGGGAAATTCGCGTTATTTATGGACCACATGGCGCACCGGATTTTTTTACCACAAAGGATATCAAAAAGTTTTTCCAGCATGAGTGGGAAATACATTACAACTCTTCCCGCACCGGTATTCGCTTGGTTGGGCCAAAACCTGAGTGGGCTCGGAGTGATGGTGGTGAAGCCGGTATGCATCCTTCCAACATTCATGATAATGCCTATGCATTCGGTGCCATAGACTTTACCGGTGATATGCCAGTTATTCTTGGTCCGGATGGCCCATCCCTGGGCGGCTTTGTTTGTCCGGCCACAGTAATTACCGCTGATCTCTGGAAGTTAGGTCAGCTCAAGGCCGGCAACAAGGTACGTTTTATACCCGTATCCATTGAAGATGCGGTAAAACTGGAAAAAGCACAACGCCAGTCAATTACTGAACTCCAGGCAGTGGAGGTTGATGTTAAGGCAGTCAAACCTGGTTCAGCAATCATTGGCACATTGTCAAAAGAACAAAATGAGACTGAAGTTGTTTACCGGCCTGCCGGTGATCATTTTCTGCTGATCGAGTACGGACCGCAGGTACTGGATATTAATCTTCGTTTCAGGGTGCATGCCCTGATGTTACGCTTACAGCAGGAAAAAATTGCCGGGGTACTGGAACTCACGCCGGGAATTCGCTCGTTGCAAGTTCATTACAACAGTCAACTAATCAGTCTTGAACAGTTGATAAAAATATTAAAGACGATTGATGCGGGCTTAACAAATAATGACACCCAGCCAGTTCCTGCCCGTATCGTTCATTTACCACTAAGCTGGGATGATGAAGCCTGTCGATTGGCCATCGAAAAATACATGCAGTCGGTAAGAAAAGATGCACCGTGGTGTCCCAGCAATATTGAATTTATACGCCGTATCAATGGCCTGGACTCCATAGAAGAAGTGAAGCGTATTGTCTTTGATGCCAGTTACCTGGTGATGGGACTGGGGGATGTATACCTTGGTGCACCTGTCGCAACGCCTGTCGATCCGAGACACCGCCTGGTGACGACCAAGTACAACCCGGCGCGTACCTGGACGGCGGAAAACTCGGTGGGCATTGGTGGTTCCTATTTATGCGTATACGGTATGGAAGGCCCCGGCGGTTACCAGTTTGTGGGTCGTACTTTACAGATGTGGAATCGTTACCGGCAGACAAAAGAGTTTGAAAAGCCGTGGTTGCTGCGTTTCTTTGATCAAATCAAGTTCTACGAAGTCAGTGCAGATGAGTTGAAACAAATCCGTAAGGACTTTCCCAATGGCAAGTACCATATAAAAATCGAAGAAACCACGTTCAATCTTGATGAGTACCAGGCGTATTTACAGGACAACAAAGCACAGATAGAAAACTTTACAGCAAAACGTGACCAGGCTTTTTCTGAAGAATTACAACGCTGGATTGCTTCCGGCCAGATCAATTTTGAGTCCGACCAAGATCTTACTATCAGTGAAGGTGAAGAGGATGTATTGCCAGAGTACTGTGTTGCTATTGAGAGCCCGGTTGCAGGCAGTGTCTGGAAAATGCTGGTTGAACCACAGCAGAAAGTAGAACAGGGGCAGGCATTACTCATCCTTGAGTCCATGAAGATGGAAATCGAGGTAACCGCACCCGAAGCAGGCACGGTTTACGCGATTAACCGTGAAGAAGGTAAACAGGTCAATGCAGGTCAGGGCTTGCTGGTAATTGAAGTGGAGAAGTCTTGATGGATTTATCAATCAGTGCTTTACATGATGCATATCGTAGTGGTGAACTGACGCCAGAAGAAGTTGTGGAATTTATTCTTCAGTCATGTGAACAATACTCAGAACACAATATCTGGATTACATTACTAACCCGGCAGCAAATTGATAACTATCTTAAGCAGCTGGAAAACCAAACCATAGAAAGTATGCCATTGTATGGTGTTCCGTTCGTGATTAAAGACAACATCGACCTGGCAGGTATTCCAACCACGGCGGCATGCCCGTATTATGAATATATTCCGGGGCAAAACGCGTTCGTGGTCCAGCAATTACTTGAGGCAGGTGCCATCCCCATCGGTAAAACTAACATGGATCAGTTTGCTACCGGGTTGGTGGGAACCCGCTCCCCGGAACCATGGGGCGCATGTCGTAATGCATTTAATAAAGAATATATTTCCGGAGGTTCCAGTTCGGGTTCAGCCGTTGCCGTGGCACTGGGCCTGGCAAGTTTTTCCCTGGGTACCGACACGGCGGGCTCGGGACGTGTGCCGGCGGCATTTAATAACCTGGTTGGACTCAAGCCCTCAAAAGGTTTGCTCAGTACCCGGGGAGTGATACCGGCCTGTCGCAGCCTGGACTGTGTCAGTATTTTTGCCCTGAATGCGGATGATGCCAACAAGGTACTGGAGCATACTGCAGTGTTTGACTCTGACGATGACTATGCACGGCAAAATTGCTTTTCCAATAACCATCGTCATTACGGGACAACAAAAAAACGTTTCAGGTTCGCGGTACCAAAACCGGAACAATTGAATTTCTTTGGTAACGAGGAAACAAAAAAACTGTTCGCTGAAAGTTGCAAAAAACTGGTTCAACTGGGTGGTGAGCAGGTTGAAATTGATTTCAGCCCCTTTCTAGAAACTGCACGACTTTTATATGAAGGCCCGTGGGTTACTGAGCGCTACGTAGCCATTGAAGAGTTAATAAATAGTAATCCGGAAAGTTTGTTACCGGTAATCAATAGCATTATCGGTGGCGGCAAACAAAAAATGGCAAGTGATGCTTTCAAAGCGCTCTATCAGTTACAACACTACAAACGTATCACGGATGCAATTCTTGATACTGTCGATATACTGGTTACCCCAACAGCAGGAACTATCTATACCGTCGATGAAGTTAATGCTGATCCTATTCAACTCAACAGTAACATTGGTTATTACACTAATTATATGAACCTGCTGGATTACAGTGCGGTGGCAGTTCCGGCCGGCTTTATGAAAAACGGGATACCGTTTGGTATTACCCTGACGGCAGCAGCATTTGAAGATCGTAAATTGCTATCTTTTGCACAGCTATGGCAGGCCTCGTGCGGTTATAAGATGGGCAATACGTCGTATGACTATTGCAAGCCTGATAAAAACATTAGCCGGGTACACCAGGGATTTGTTGACCTGGTTGTATGTGGCGCCCATTTGCAGGGTTTTCCATTGAACTGGCAATTAACCGAGCGTGGTGCAGAATTTATCAAGAGTAGTTATACATCAGCTAACTATAAATTATATGCATTGGCAGAAGATGGTATCAAAAGACCTGGCATGGTCAGGGACAGTGAAAATGGTAAAAAAATTATTGTTGAAGTCTGGCGCCTGCCGGTTGAGCAGCTTGGCAGTTTTGTTAATGATATTACCGCACCGCTTGGGATTGGCAAGGTTGAGCTTGAAAGTGGTGAGTGGTTAAGTGGCTTTATTTGTGAACCTTATGTTATAGAAAGCGCAGTAGATATCAGTGAGCATGGTGGTTGGTCTGCTTACTGTGCCAGTGCTTGATTAATAAAGTATAATGGATAAAAGCCAGCTATTTTGCTGGCTTTTTATTAAGTCAGGTTATTATGTGTTCCATCACAGTAAGGCGGGTTTGCCGTTTTCTTGCAGCCGCATAGATATTGTGATCCTGATTCAGTAACAGTAAGTTTTACCGGGCTAAAGTCGGTATCCTTATGTGAGCCATCACAGAACGGTTGTGTTTTGGATTTGCCGCATGCACACCACCAGTACTCTCCGGCTTCGAGATTAACTATATAGGCACCTTTTTTTGCACATACCGGTTCTGACATATTTACCTCATGTATTTATTTATTTACTTGGAAAAGGGACAATACCAGTTCTGCCAAGATGAGTCACGCAATGGAACAACAACAAGAATCGGTAATTTCCCTGCAGGATGTCAGTGTTAATGGTTTATCACCGGTTAACCTGAGTGTTAATTCTGGTGAATGTATTTGTCTTTCCGGTCCTTCTGGTTCAGGTAAATCATTATTACTACGTGCACTGGCCGATCTAATTCCTCACCAGGGTGAAGTTTATTTCAATGGCCAGGCCTGCAGTTCAATCCCTCCCACACAATGGCGCAAACAGGTCGGCTTGTTAGCAGCTGAAAGTTTCTGGTGGCATGAACATGTAGGTGAACATTTTAGTAAGCGGTGTGATGATGATTTGCAACGCATGGGCTTTGATAAATCTGTTTATGAGTGGTCTGTAACCCGTTGTTCAACCGGTGAGCGACAACGGCTGGCATTATTGCGCCTGTTATGTCTGCAACCGAAAGTACTGTTACTTGATGAGCCGACTGCCAGCCTGGATGAGAAAAATGTTGAGGCAGTTGAAGCCTTAATAAAGGATTTTGTAAAAAAAGGTGGCGCAGTAATCTGGGTAAGCCATGATCCTAACCAGATAAAGCGTGTTGCGGATCGTCATTACCAGATTATCAATAATCAATTGCAGGAGAAAGCAGCATGAACGTGATTGCGTTGACAGCAGTTGATTTAACTATTGCCGCGTGCCTGGTGATGATACTGGCAGTATTATCTGCCTGGTTACAGTTAGGGCTGGGCAAGAAGATCGTTATTGCTGGTGTACGAACAACGGTTCAATTGTTACTGATTGGTTTTGTACTGAAGGTACTGTTTGAACAGTCTCACCTGACATGGATTAGCCTGTTGGCCATGGTTATGTTGCTGGTAGCTGGCCGGGAAGTGATGGCGAGACAAAAGCGTCGTTTTGGTGGCTGGTGGGGGTTCGGTCTTGGGACTATGACCATGTTTGTTTCATCTTTCAGTATTACAGTATTCGTATTGCTGATGATCATTCAAAATGATCCCTGGTATAAACCGCAGTATGCAATTCCATTGTTAGGTATGATGCTTGGCAATACGATGACAGGTATAGCCCTTGCACTGGATCGTTTAACAGACTCTGCCTGGCAGCAGCGTGGCGTTATTGAGGCGCAATTATCACTGGGGTATGACTGGCGAAGTGCTATCCGGGGTATGGCACGGGATAGTGTGCGTGTTGGCCTGGTACCCATGCTCAATGCTATGGCGGCAGCGGGCCTGGTGAGTTTGCCGGGCATGATGACAGGCCAGATCCTCTCTGGGACCCCCCCATTGGAAGCGGTGAAATACCAAATTCTGATCATGTTTATGATCACAGCCGGTACAGGTTTTGCTACTATGGGCGCCGTGTGGATAGGGGCAAAACACTTATTCGATGAACGTCAACGCTTACGGCTGGATCGAATTAAAAGTTAAGGTTATCCAGAAAATGAGTATAAGGTAGTAGGTATGGATCAAATTTTAATCGAACATAATCCTTCAGAAGCCAAGCTGGATGTGATGGGCATTTACGGTTGGCCAGTCTGGTCAAAAGAAGTATCTACGTTTCCGTGGAGTTATGATCGCCAGGAAACGTGTTACATCATTGAAGGAGAAGTTACGGTGACCCCGGAAGGAGGCGATCCCGTAGAAATAGTTTCCGGCGACCTGGTAACTTTTCCAAAAGGGATGAACTGTACCTGGGAGATCAGGGAAGACATAAAAAAGTATTACAATTTTGAATAGGGAAATTTTGTTGCCTGATACCGGTTATTGTAAAAGTGTGATATACATCACACTATGCTCAAGAATGCGCTAAATTACCGAAAACATAACAAAAA
>JARRJY010000081.1:0-8108 GCA_037388705.1 Gammaproteobacteria bacterium | reverse complement strand
AAGGTAACGTTAACCGGCTACCCCGGTCAGGCCGGGACAGCTATAATTTAAATCTTATGCATTGTTCACCTTAGCGCATCATACGATGCATCATTCCCATACCACGTTCATCATCGTCGTCCATCCTTGAATGCCATGATTTCATTTGTTCCCGTTGTTCTTTAGTCAGCACGTCATATTGCTGGTTGCGCTGCCTGATACGTTCTTCAATGAGTTGACGCCGGATATCAAAAATTTTCTTGTAGACGGCGCCGATCTTGCCCGGATCGGGCTTGTCCTGGTCATATAAAGCATAAAGCTGGTCAGAATAATCGGCCATTTGATCTCGTAATGCCCAACGTTTAGCACGGTTATTACGGTTAATTTCGCGCATGGCTTTACGTTGTTTATTGCTAAGATCGAGCATTCCCATGTATCCCATGCCCATGTGCCCCGGACCCATATGACCCATACCATAGCGTCCCATGTGATGATAATTCTCGGCATTGACGGATGGAGTAACGAGCAGGAGCAATAAAGAATAAAAAAGGCCACGGAAGACATTCGCTATGACAGCTTTATCAGTGTGGATATTCATAATAAACCTCCAATTATTGACTGATTAGCTAACGACTTACTGTGTAACTTTTATGATCGGATCTAGATTGTAGTTTAATCTGTACAAATATGTGACAATGCGTAGCGAAGTCAGTTTCACAGCGACGCAACGAAAAATTCGATGTTATATGTTGCGGCTATATTGATCCGGTGACTTATGGCTGGGTGATACCGTTATCCAGTACCTGTTGCTCGCTGACGAGCTTGTCGGTGAGGCGTAACCACTCGATTAACAGTTTGTTCAGTTGTACGGTATGATCGGTCAAACTAAACCGGTTCTCATCCACGCGGTTAACCGCATCAATATAATCATTAAGCGTGACCTTGCCGAATGAATAGTTTTCGGCTTCGTCTTTCAGCACCGCTTCTGCCAGCCTGACTTTTTTATCTGCAATTTTGATCAGTTTCTGTTCGCGTTCAATTTGAAGAAACAGGTTTTTTAAATTGGTCCGTAATTCTTCGTACTTGTTCTGATTGGAGAGTACCGTCTTCTTGTATTCAATCCTGGCAAGCTGTTGTCTTGCTTTGTCCGTCGTACGTCCAATGGGCCAGTTTAGTTCAATACCGGCAAAGTAACTGTCTTCATCATCACGGATACCCCAGTCCTGGCCTTCCATTTTATAACCCAGCAACAGGTTGGTCGAAGGCAACAGGTCATCGGCGGCTTTTTTTACTTCCAGCGTGCCTTGCTGTTCTAGCAAGCGCAGTGTCTGATAGGTACGACTGTGTTCTGTAAAGGCATCGTAGTCCTGTTTGAATTGCACCTGGGTGGCAGGTCGCCTGGGTTTGGCCGGAATATACGGTGTGGCCTTGTTATAACGTATGGCCTTGAAGACCAGGTTACTGAGGTTATCGTAAATCTCTTGCAGGATGATGACATTTTCCTTCTTGCTAATCAGTAACAGTTCCATCTTGTTGACATCAATGGGCAGGGCAATTTTCTGGCGCTGACGTTCCAGGATATTTTGCATTAATTTCTGGTTGGAACGGTACGAGGCCTGGCCAACCTTGAGGTTTTCATAAGCGGAATACCAGTTGTAATAGGCTGCTGTCAGGCTGGCGAGGTAATCTTCATAAGCTTCGACAATCTGGTAGCGACTGATGTCATTTTCAATGCCGATGATCTTGTCCTGCAGTTGTGTGCCTTTACCAAAGGCATTCCTGGCGATAGGTTGCGAGATCAAAAACTGCAAACTGGAGTCTTCATCAGTAGTAAAGCTGGATGCTGACTTGTTATAGGAAAGGGATAACTGTGTACCGTTGTAAGGAAACAATTTACTCAGTGAAATACTGGCTTCGGGGGTATTGCGATCCTGGTTCGGGTAAAAGTTATGCTGGTACTTGATATCCATGATGATATCACTGTCAGGCAACAGGATATCACGACGGTATTTCAGTGGTAGCTGATCGATCAGGATGGTTTCAAACGTAGTGTCGTTACGTGTTGCCTGTTGAATAAAGTTTTCCAGTGTCAGTACTGGTTGGCGCTTTGCCGCCATGACCGGTAAAGCAACCAGGGCACTACCAGCCAGCACAACAAAGCGAATCAGGTTTTTATTAACAAGTCTCATCATAGGTTAGTCAATGCGGGCAGCAAAACGTTGTTGCATATCCTGGATAAAGCCATACAGGCATGGAATCAGTATCAGGGTAATCACGGTGCCAAATAACAGGCCCCATGCCAGTGCTAGCATCATTTCAGATAACATGGCATCATAACCGGCCAGTCCATAGGCGGTCGGTAAAACACCGGCCACGGTTGTTAAGGTGGTAAGAATGACCGCTTTCAGGCGGGTTTGGCCGACGCGGGCAATTTTTTCATTGATAGTGCCCTGTTGTTGATCGTATTCCGCATCCAGCTTGGTCAACATAATAATAGAGTCATTAATGACCACGCCAGCCATACCCAGTGTACCGATGGCCGCAAAGAAACCAAACAGCGTTATTCCCTGTGCCCAGAAAGCAAGAATTACCCCTACCACGCCAAATGGAATAGCCAGCATGATCATCAATGGACGGGTCACCGAATCAAACAGTACCACCAGCACGACGAAGATCAGAAAAATAACCATGATGACGGCGTTACGCAGATCGTTACGTGATTCGCGAGTATCCGCAACTTCGCCATCGAAGTTCAGGGTAGTGGATGGCTGCAGGCGGATGATGTCCTTGAAAACACCGTTTTCCAGGTCTTCGGCAATTTGTAACGGTGTCTTGTTGGCATCCTGTTTCAGATCGGCATACACGGTCGTTGCCCGGCTGGTATCACGACGCGTAATGGACGTCGGGGTCAGTACTTTTTTTATCGTGACAAGATCACCCAGGGGTGCCAGGTAGTTGGCCTTGTTTTCCACGGGGATTTCCAGGATGCTTTTCATATCCCGCTTGGCATCATCGATCACGGATAAACGTACATCAACGTGTTCGTTGCCCTTGGGAAGTTCATAAAGGATCTGACCTTCAAGTGAAGCACGAAACGTGGTGGCAATATCGGTTGGGCTAATGGACAGGCGTTTAACTTTTTCCCGTTGTATATCGATCTTGTATTCCGGCAAGGTTAAGGGGCGATCGATTTCCGCGTTAGCCAGGTCAGGCTGTTTTTCCATGGCGGCGAGTAATGTTTCTGCTGCCTTGTTACGTAATATATCATCGTTTTCCTGCACCAGTACTTCAACAGCACTCCCGGATGAAGTACCCCAGCGACTCTTTTGAATAATTAATTTTTTGATACCCTTTACCTTGTCGGCCTGGGGCTTCCACAATTTCACCAGGTCATCAGCAGAGCGTTCACGTTCTTCCCGGGGTACGATCTCAATGATCATACGGAAGCTGTTTTCCCTGGCAACGCCACCACGTCGGCTGCGGGCAATTTCGGTGCGATAACCAACCACCTCTTTACCGATATAGGGATCAATCAGTTTTTCAATCTCTTTGCTGATCCGGGCAGTATCATAACGGTTGGCTTTTTTATCAGCGGTACCCAGTAACACGATCTCACGGGTTTCAGTATGGGGAAACATGACGAAACTCATGGTGTGTTTGGCGATCAGCAGCGAGCTGGCAAGCAGCAGGACAAAGAAGCCAAAGATAAAATATTTATACTTTAATATATGCACCAGGATATCGCCGTAGTGATCCTCGATGCGATCAAACCAGTGATGCTGGATAGTCGGTTTCGACTGTAACTGCTTGCGTCGCAGGAACTTCGGCACCTGGATATGTAAATGGCCCGGCAGGATGACCAGCGATTCCAGCAAACTGGCAAGCAACATCAGGAACACGATGGCCGGGATAAAGCTGACGAAGTTACCAAAGTGCCCCGAGAAAAAGAATAAAGGTACAAAGGCAATACAGGTGGTAACGATACTGGCCACCACCGGCATGAAGACCTGGTTCGTTCCCAAAACGGCCGCTTCCTGTGAGCTAAATCCCCGGGCACGAAAACGCCCGACGTTTTCCGCGACCACGATAGCATCATCCACCACTATCCCCATAACAATGATAACCGCGGCCAGGGTAATGTTGTTAATGGTATAGCCCATCATCAGGGCGCTGATGAGTGTCAGGCAAATAGTAAACGGGATCCCCATGGCGACCCAGACACCGGCACGCTTGTTAAGAAACAGAAACAGTGTAAACAGGATCAGGACAAAGCCAATGCCACCGTTAGTGGCAATGATATTTAAACGGTTTCGCACATCGTAGGATTCATCATCAAGGATGACCAGTTGGATATCGGAACCGTGCAGGTTATTGGCCCTGAAGTCATTAACCACTTTCTGCACGGCTTCCAGTGAATCGAGAATGCCAAAGGAGCTGTTCTTCACCACGTTGAACATGATCGACTCGTGGCCATTGACCTTGATGATCTGTTTTTCGCGGAAGAAATCTGAACGTACCTGGGCGATGGATTTCAGATCGATGGCCTTTCCCTTGAAACCCGCCTGTATATAAAGCTGATTGAGTTTGTCGACATTATCCAGTTCTGCACTGATGGTGACACTGGGTTCATCCTTGATTTCAATATGCCCGGCCGGTTGACGTATATGGTTGTTGGTGATTTCAGTAATAACCTGGCTGAGCGGGATCTGGTAACGCACCAGTTGCTCTGGATCTACATCGATTTGTAATTCTTCCTGCAGGTAACCTGAACGGTTAATGCTGTTAACCTGCGGCAGGTTAACCAGTTGTAGTTCAAGGGCTGTGGCGTAGCGTTGCAACTCTTTGCGTTGCTGGTTGTTCAGCAAGTGCGCCTTGTCATGAATAAGTGCAATATCAATGATCGCTTTCTTGGAACTTTTAAACACCCGGACATAGGGTTTATCACGCACTTCCGGGGGCAACTCGGTACCCAGAGCCGCATTGCGGATCTCCATGATCGCTTCATCCTTGTTGGGATAGTCCTGCTCCAGTTCGACGGTAACCGTGGTCGTGCCGCGGCTGACGCTACTGAACATACGGTAAACGCCATCGACACCCTTGAGTTCTTCCTCGAGCTCGCGAGTGACAAAGTGTTCTACTTCTTCGGCGGTGGCACCCGGGTAATTGGCAGTAATACGTACCCTGTCGAAGGTGATATCGGGACGTTCTTCTTTTTTAATCATTTGCCAGCTGAAGGCACCGCCAATGATGACCGCAACGAACAACATGTTGGTCAACAAATGTCGGTTAACAAAATATTGTATAAAGCGGGCAATCATTATAATTATTTTAAAACCTTCTTGTTCCAGGACTACTTACCAGGATTCTTAATCCGGCAACTGGGCTCCATATTAGGTACTTTTTTAATTGGCGTACAGTAAAATGTGAGACCACCACATTCCTTAAAAGTTGTGTGGAATCAGGTAAATACTGGCTATTGGCAGGCTAAAAATGTGCTGGCCAGCCTGATGAAAGGTGAACCCGTACCCAATCTGAAATATAATGTCACGCTTTCGTGGCCTTGCCACACCAATGAATATTTTCAGAGAGTCTGTATATGTCACAATCCAGGATTATCTATACCTTGACGGATGAAGCGCCTGCTTTAGCCACCTATTCATTTTTACCCATCGTGCAGGCTTATACCAGGGCTGCCGGTATCGAGGTAGAAACCCGTGACATCTCGCTGGCAGGGCGAATTATTGCCAATTTTCCTGATAAGCTGAGCGAGGATCAAAAACTCTCTGATGCACTTTCCGAACTGGGCGAACTGGCCAAAACCCCCGATGCCAATATCATCAAGTTGCCGAATATCAGTGCTTCCGTGCCGCAGTTAAATGCCGCGATTAAGGAATTACAGGACAAAGGTTATGATATCCCCGGTTATCCGGAAGATCCTCAAACCGATGAAGAAAAAGCTATCAAGGCACGTTATGCCAGGGTACTGGGCAGTGCCGTTAACCCGGTATTGCGTGAAGGTAACTCTGATCGGCGTGTAGCCGGGCCAGTGAAAGAGTATGCCAGGAAACATCCTCACAGCATGGGCGAATGGTCACGCGACTCCAAAACAAAAGTCACCTCCATGCCTGCTGGCGATTTTCATGGCAGCGAAAAATCAGCGATTGTTGATAATGCGGATGAGCTAAAAATTAAACTGCTTGCCGATGATGGCACAACAACAGTATTAAAAGAGAGCATCCCGACACTGGATGGCGAGGTGATTGATGCCTCGGTGATGAGTGTTAAAGCCCTGCGTGATTATTTTGAAATCGCCATAGAGGATGCGAAACAGGCGGGCGTGTTGTTATCCCTGCATATGAAAGCCACCATGATGAAGGTGTCCGATCCGATCATCTTCGGTCACGCGGTAAGCGTGTTCTTCAAAGACGTGTTTGCAAAACATGCGGATACTTTTGAAGCACTTGGTGTTGATCCCCGTAATGGTTTTGGTGATGTGATAGCAAAGATTGCAACCCTGGATGATGATAAACGCAGGGAAATCGAAGTGGATATTGAAGCGGCTTATGCCCGTCGCCCGGACCTGGCCATGGTGAATTCCGATAAAGGCATTACTAACCTGCACGTACCCAGTGACGTGATCATCGATGCCTCCATGCCTGCAGCGATCCGTTCATCAGGGCAGATGTGGAACAAGGAAGGCGAGTTGCAGGATACCCATGCCATGATCCCGGATCGTAACTACGCGGGTATTTACCAGGCAACTATTAATTATTGCAAGGACCACGGTGCGTTTGATCCTACCACCATGGGGTCGGTCAGTAACGTTGGCCTGATGGCACAAAAAGCAGAAGAATACGGTTCACATGACAAGACATTTGAAATACCTGCAACAGGTAAAGTGCAGGTAACCGATAGTAATGGCAACGTCCTGATTGAACATGACGTTGAGGCCGGTGACATCTGGCGCATGTGCCAGACAAAAGATATTCCTATCCGTGACTGGGTAAAGCTGGGTGTGACGCGTGCACGTTTAACCGGTCAGCCGGCGATCTTCTGGCTGGATAAAGATCGTGCTCATGATACTAACCTGATTCACAAAGTGGAAACATATTTAAAAGACCATGATACCAGTGGCCTGGATATTCAAATCATGTCTCCGTATGAAGCCACTCTTTATACGTTAGAACGTGTAAGGGTAGGTGAAGATACCATTTCGGTAACCGGTAACGTGTTACGTGATTACTTAACCGACCTGTTCCCCATCCTTGAACTGGGAACCAGTGCCAAGATGCTATCTATTGTCCCACTGTTAGCCGGTGGTGGCCTGTTTGAAACCGGTGCCGGTGGTTCGGCACCAAAGCATGTGCAGCAGGTACTTGAAGAAAATCATCTACGCTGGGATTCGCTGGGTGAGTTTTTAGCGTTGGCTGTTTCCCTTGAAGATATGGCGATTAAAACGGACAGTCACAAAGCTAAAGTCCTGGCGGCTGCGCTGGATAAAGCCAATAGCCAGTTTTTGAATAATAACAAGTCACCATCACGCAAGGCGGGTGAACTGGATACCCGTGGCAGTCATTTTTATCTTGCCATGTACTGGGCACAGGCACTGGCCGGGCAGGATGAAGACAGTGAATTAAAAGTATTGTTTACGCCTGTTGCCGAGCAATTAATCGCTAACGAAGCAAAGGTGGTTGAAGAGTTGAATGCCGTGCAGGGCAAGCCGGTTGATTTAAAAGGTTACTATCGACCTGATTTGGAAACCGTTTCAGTGGTAATGAGACCCAGTGTGACCTTTAACAAGATAGTGGATAGTCTTCATTAAAAAGCAAGCTATAAAGTTGAAGAAAAAGCCGGTTAATACCGGCTTTTTTATTTATCACTATTGATGCAGATCAAACATGTGGTTATAGACTGGATGTAAAATTTTAAAAAGTGACCGTATTCACTTGCTGATGGGTTCTGCTTGCAAGAAGCAGGGAGAGAAACAGATGAAAAACATCATAAATATTTTATTGTATTCATGTTTGGCACTTGTCATCGTTGGCTGTGCATCAACTGATACTGTTAAGGAAGCGAAAGGTCAGGGTACTACGCGTATCTATCCCTATTCCTATGATATTCTTTTTCAG
>JARRJY010000080.1:0-8597 GCA_037388705.1 Gammaproteobacteria bacterium | reverse complement strand
CGTGAAGATGACGGTAAGCCTGATTGCGCCGATTGCGATGGAAGACGGCTTACGCTTTGCGATTCGTGAAGGTGGTCGTACAGTGGGTGCCGGCGTGGTATCCAAGATCATCGAGTAATAAAAAGCCAAAAATAGATGGTGGGGGCAGGATTGGATCCTGTCCCCTTTCATTGTTTATAGGCCAGTAGCTCAATTGGCAGAGCGACGGTCTCCAAAACCGTAGGTTGGGGGTTCGATTCCCTCCTGGCCTGCCAAATATTACCGCTTAGGGTGATGTTGGGCTCGGGAAAGAGCGAGAGATAGTGGACAAGATTAAATTAGCAATTGCTGTACTTGTTATTGCAGCGGGTATAGCCGGATATTATCACTATGCAGATCAGGCTCTGTTATACAGGGTGCTGGGGTTGCTGGTGGTGATTGGTATTGCTGTCGCTATTGCTTTGACATCAGCGCCAGGTAAGGCAACGTTAAACTTTGGTCGTAGCGCCGTGCTGGAAGTACGCAAATCAGTGTGGCCTTCCCGCCGTGAAACGATGCAAACAACTTTAATCGTCATGGTCATGGTGATTCTGGTTGGGATTATGCTTTGGCTGTTTGATATGTTTTTAGGATGGGCAATGAAAGTGCTCATTGGACACGGGGGCTAAGGAAATGGCGCTACGCTGGTATGTTGTACATGCTTTTTCTGGCTTTGAGTCGCATGTGAAACGTTCTCTGGAAGAACGCATCAAGCTCAAGGGTATGGAAGACAAGTTTGGCGAAATTCTCGTGCCTACTGAAGAAGTGGTTGAAATGCGTGATGGCCAGAAGCGTAAGAGTGAACGCAAGTTCTTTCCTGGCTATGTGCTGGTACAGATCGATATGGATGATGATGCCTGGCACCTGGTTAAAGAAACTCCGCGTGTGATGGGCTTTATTGGCGGAACCAGTGACAAGCCTGCACCTATCACTGACAAGGAAGCTGATGTCATTCTGAACCGGGTTCAGGAAGGGGCTGAGAAACCTCGTCCCAAAGTGCTGTTCGAGCCAGGTGAAGTGGTACGTATTAATGATGGTCCTTTCAACGACTTCAATGGTGTGGTTGAAGAAGTCGATTATGAAAAGAACCGTCTGCGTGTAGAAGTGTCTATCTTTGGGCGCTCTACACCGGTTGATCTGGAATTCAGCCAGGTCGAAAAAAGTTAGTTTTTTAAACAGGGGAGCTTTAGTAGTCACTTGTGGCGAAACAGCGTTAACACCCACAAGAGGTAAACAACATGGCTAAGAAAATCGAAGCGTACATCAAGTTGCAGGTACCTGCACAAGATGCTAATCCTAGTCCACCGGTTGGTCCAGCACTGGGTCAGCATGGTGTGAACATCATGGAGTTCTGTAAAGCGTTTAACGCACAGACCCAGGGCCTTGAAAAAGGTATGCCAGTTCCCGTTGTAATTACTGTTTACAACGATCGTAGCTTTACTTTCATCATGAAGACGCCACCTGCGTCGATCCTGCTGAAAAAAGCGGCTGGTATTCAGAAAGGTTCCGGTGTGCCTAACCGCGACAAAGTTGGCAAGGTGACACGTGCCCAGCTTGAAGAAATTGTTAAGACCAAAGAACCTGATTTAACGGCTGCCGATATGGATGCCGCTGTTCGTACCATCGCGGGTAGTGCTCGTAGTATGGGTCTGGAAACGGAGGGCGTGTAAATGGCCAAGTTATCTAAAAAGCAAAAAGTCTTCCAGGAAAAGGTTGATAACGACAAGCAATATGCTGTCGACGAAGCATTGGCGTTGATTAAAGATCTGCCTCGTGCCAAGTTCACCGAGTCAGTGGATGTGGCTGTGAACCTGGGTGTTGATCCTCGTAAATCTGACCAGGTGGTTCGTGGTTCTACAGTATTACCAAACGGTACCGGTAAAACTGTTCGCGTTGCGGTTTTTGCCCAGGGCGAAAACGCCGATAAAGCGAAAGCTGCGGGTGCGGATATTGTTGGTTTTGAAGACCTGGCTGAAGATATCAAGAAGGGCAACATGGACTTTGATGTTGTTATTGCAACACCAGATGCCATGCGTGTTGTAGGTACCCTGGGGCAGGTGCTTGGTCCGCGTGGCCTGATGCCAAACCCGAAAGTGGGTACTGTTACGCCTGATGTCGAAGGTGCAGTGAAAAATGCCAAGGCAGGCCAGGTACGTTACCGTACTGATAAAGCTGGCATCATCCATTGCCCAATCGGTAGTGTTGATTTTGATGTTAATGCGCTGAAAGAAAACCTGGTGGCATTATTAGCCGATCTGAAGAAGGCCAAGCCAGCTTCAGCAAAAGGTCAATTTATGAAGAAGATCTCTGTATCCACCACCATGGGTCCAGGGATTTCAGTCGATCACGCCGACCTGGTGTGATCGTGTAAAGAACTTTGGGGCCGTTGTGCTGATGTTGAGTACAACGTCCATCAAAGACCGTAGGTACCCTGTTTTTATAAGGGAATAAATCCACCCTGAAGGGTGTGGCCTACGCAGATGGTGAACCCGTACAGAATTTTCTGCAGGGTCACTGAAAATGTGCGAGATGATGTTTATCTCGTGTGGTCCAACGACAGAAACTGTTCTGAAGTTTATGAACAGCAACTGTTTAAATTAGAGGTGAGTTCAAGTGGCATTAAGTTTAGCTGAAAAACAAGCCATCGTCGCTGAAGTCGCCGTCGTTGCCAAAGATGCGCATTCTGCGGTAGTTGCAGAATATGCTGGCCTGGAATCAAACGACATGAATGACCTGCGCAGTAAAGCGCGTGCAGGTGGTGTTTATCTTCGTGTTGTTAAAAATTCTCTGGCCAAGCGTGCCATCGAAGGTACGGACTATGAATGTTTGTCAGAAGCATTGGTAGGTCCCATGATCATCGCATTCTCGCAAGAGGATCCTGGTTGTGCAGCACGTGTGCTGAAAGACTATGCCAAAGAAAATGACAAACTGGTGGTTAAGGCACTGTCTGTAAGTGGACAGTTATTGGCAGCATCCGAACTGGATCGTTTAGCCAGTCTCCCGACCAAAGACCAGGCTATTTCTATGCTTATGTCGGTCATGCAGGCGCCTGTTACCAAACTTGCACGTACTCTTAATGAAGTACCCGGCAAGCTGGTTCGTACTGTTGCAGCGGTTAAAGACGCAAAAGCGGCGTAACCGAGAACTAATTTTAGGAGATTTACAATGGCTGTATCTAAAGACGATATCTTGGAATCAATCAGCAACATGTCCGTAATGGAAGTTGTTGAGCTGATCGAAGCTATGGAAGAAAAATTTGGCGTATCCGCCGCTGCAGCAGTTGCTGCGGCACCAGCTGCTGCAGCTGGTGGTGGTGAAGCTGCTGCCGAGAAAGACGAGTTTGACGTTGTTATGACCAGCTTTGGTGATAACAAAGTTGCCGTTATCAAGGCAGTACGTGGTATCACAGGCTTAGGTCTGAAAGAAGCGAAAGAAATGGTTGAAGGTACGCCTTCTACTATTAAAGAAGGCGCTTCTAAAGATGAAGCTGAAGATGTTAAGAAGCAACTGGAAGAAGCTGGCGCTGCTGTCGAGCTTAAGTAATTTGCTGATTAATATCGCCAATGTTACAGGGCTTGTACCTGTATCATTGGCAACAAAGAATGTTCCTGCAGTAGGCTGGCGGTCCTGAACGACCACCGGCCTGCTGTGCATTCGTTGCAAAAAAGGTAAACTGCGGCGAATAAGGGAATGACAATTCGACTAACTGCGAGCGTGGTGTGAAATGGCTTACTCGTTTACTGAGAAGAAACGGATTCGTAAATATTTTGGTCGTCGTGCCAGTGTCCTGGATGTTCCTTATCTACTGGCAATGCAGATTGACTCTTACCGTGAGTTTTTACAGGCAGATACTAAAGAAGATGCCTATGAAGACAGAGGTCTGCATGCGGCATTCAAATCAGTATTTCCTATTGTTAGTTACTCCGGAAATGCTGCACTGGAATATGTCAGCTATGTGTTGGGTACCCCGGCATTTGACGTTAAAGAGTGTCAGCAACGTGGTGTAACGTACTCGGCGCCGTTACGCGTTAAGGTTCGCCTTATCATTTATGATAAAGAGTCCAAGACTGAAAAAGTTAAGGATATCCGCGAGCAGGAAGTTTACATGGGTGAAATTCCACTCATGACCGATAACGGTACCTTTGTTATTAATGGTACTGAGCGTGTTATTGTTTCCCAGTTACATCGTTCACCAGGTGTATTCTTCGATCACGACAAGGGCAAGACGCATTCATCAGGTAAATTGCTGTTCAATGCGCGTGTGATTCCTTACCGTGGTTCCTGGTTAGATTTTGAATTCGATCCTAAAGATAGCGTATTTACCCGTATTGATCGTCGCCGTAAGTTACCGGTGACTATCCTGTTGCGCGCTTTAGGTTACAACAACGAACAAATGCTTGATATGTTCTTTGAGAAGAACGACTTCCACTACGGAAAAAATGGTTTTGAACTGGAACTGGTGCCAGAGCGTTTACGTGGTGAAACCGCGACATTCGATATCATACTGAAGAAAAAAGTACTGGTGGAAGAAGGTCGTCGCATTACGGCACGTCATATCCGTGAAATGGAAAAAGCCGGTTTATCAAAACTGGAAGTGCCAGAAGATTACCTGCTGGAAAAAATTCTGGCACACGACATCATTAACAAGGAAACCGGTGAAGTAATTGCCAGTGCCAATGATGAGATTACGCCAGATCGTCTGGAAATGTTCAAGGAAGCTGGTGTGACTGAATTCCAGACGATCTTTACCAACGATCTGGATCATGGTCCTTTTATTTCCAATACGCTGGCGATTGATACTACTACCACGCAACTTGAAGCGCAGGTGGAAATCTATCGCATGATGCGTCCAGGTGAGCCTCCTACCAAGGAAGCGGCAGAAAACCTGTTTAACAATTTATTCTTCACTGATGAGCGCTATGACCTGTCCGCAGTAGGTCGTATGAAGTTCAACCGTCGTGTTGGACGTAAAGAAACTGAAGGTGAAGGTACCTTGTCTAACGAGGATATCCTGGCTGTTATCCAGACTTTGCTGGATATTCGAAATGGTAAAGGTAACGTGGACGATATCGATCACCTGGGTAACCGTCGTATCCGTTCTGTGGGTGAAATGGCCGAGAACCAGTTCCGCGTTGGCCTGGTGCGTGTAGAGCGCGCGGTTAAAGAACGTCTGTCACTGGCAGAAAGCGACAACCTGATGCCTCAGGAAATGATTAACGCCAAGCCTGTTTCAGCGGCAATCAAGGAGTTCTTTGGTTCAAGTCAGTTGTCGCAGTTCATGGATCAAAATAATCCGTTATCTGAAATTACGCACAAACGTCGTATTTCTGCACTTGGTCCAGGTGGTCTGACACGTGAACGTGCTGGCTTTGAAGTGCGTGACGTACATCCCACTCACTATGGTCGTGTATGTCCAATCGAAACACCGGAAGGTCCAAACATTGGTCTGATTAACTCACTGGCTGTTTATGCGCGTACTAATAACTACGGATTCCTGGAAACCCCGTACCGGAAAGTGGTTAACGGCAAGGTGACAGATGATATTGAGTTTCTGTCTGCGATTGATGAGAGTGAATATATTATTGCCCAGGCCAATGCTAACGTGGACAACAAGGGCAAGCTGGTCGATGACCTGGTGCCGTGTCGTCACCTGAATGAATTCACCATGGCAGGTTCTGATCAAATTCAGTATATGGATGTATCGCCCAAGCAGATTGTTTCTGTGGCTGCGGCTTTGATTCCATTCCTGGAGCATGATGATGCGAACCGCGCCCTGATGGGATCAAACATGCAACGCCAGGCCGTGCCTACATTACGTGCCGACAAGCCGTTGGTGGGTACCGGTATTGAACGTACCGTGGCGGTTGACTCTGGTGTAACCGTCGTGGCCAAGCGTGGTGGTATTGTTGATTCAGTTGATGCGGCACGCATCGTGGTACGCGTCAATGATGATGAAACCATTCCTGGTGAACCTGGGGTTGATATCTATAATCTGACCAAGTACACCCGTTCCAACCAGAATACCTGTATCAACCAGCGTCCCCTGGTTAAACCGGGTGACGTGATTGCTCGCGGTGACTGCATGGCAGATGGTCCGTCTACCGACATGGGTGAGCTGGCCCTGGGTCAGAACATGCTGGTGGCCTTCATGCCGTGGAATGGATACAACTTCGAGGATTCCATCCTGATCTCTGAACGTGTGGTTCAGGAAGATCGTTATACCACGGTTCATATCGAAGAACTGACTTGTGTCGCTCGTGACACCAAGCTGGGTTCAGAAGAAATTACAGGTGATATTCCAAATGTTGGTGAAGCCAACCTGGCCAAGCTGGATGAAGCCGGTATCGTTTATATCGGTGCGGAAGTTAAGCCTGGTGATATCCTGGTAGGTAAAGTTACACCTAAAGGTGAAACCCAGTTAACACCAGAAGAAAAACTGTTACGTGCCATCTTCGGTGAAAAAGCGTCTGACGTAAAAGATACTTCGCTGCGCGTATCTTCCGGTATGACTGGTACCGTTATCGATGTACAGGTCTTCACTCGTGATGGACTGGAAAAAGATTCCCGTGCCAAGTCCATTGAAGAATACGAAATGGATCGTATTAAGAAAGACTTTAACGATCAGCGTCGTATCATGGAAGATGATGCCTACAGCCGTGTTGAAACAATGCTAACGGGTAAAGTTGCTGAGAATGGTCCTAACGGTCTGAAAGCCGGTAGCAAGATCACAAAAGCTTACCTGGATGAACTGGCACGTGAAAAATGGTTTGAAATAAGCCTGAAGAATGATGAAGCCAATGCACAGCTGGAAGCCAACGCTGAACAGATCAAGCAGCTACGCAAAGACTTTGATGAAAAATTCGAAGAGAAAAAACGCAAGCTGACTTCAGGTGATGACCTGGCACCGGGTGTTTTGAAAATGGTTAAGGTTCACCTTGCTGTCAAACGCCGTATTCAGCCTGGTGACAAAATGGCCGGCCGTCACGGTAACAAGGGTGTTATCTCCATGATCGTCCCGGTGGAAGATATGCCTCACACAGAAGACGGTGAGCCAGTTGATGTAGTACTTAACCCGCTGGGTGTACCTTCACGTATGAACGTGGGACAGGTACTGGAAACTCACCTGGGTTGGGCGGCACGTGGTCTGGGCAAGAAGATTAATGCCATGGTACGTCAACAACAGAAGATTGCTGATATCCGTAAATTCCTTGAAGAAGTCTATAACAAGACAGAAGGTCGCAATGAAGATCTGAAATCCTTCAGTGATGAAGAGATTCTGGAACTGGCCAGGAACCTGAGCAAAGGTGTACCAATGGCAACGCCTGTGTTTGATGGTATCAAGGAAACCGATATCAAACAGTTACTTGAACTGGCAGACTTGCCAACCAGTGGGCAAGCAGTATTGATCGATGGTCGTACCGGTGAGAAGTTTGAACGTCCGGTTACCGTTGGTTACATGTACATGCTGAAACTGAATCACCTGGTTGATGACAAGATGCATGCTCGTTCAACCGGACCTTATAGTCTGGTTACTCAACAGCCGCTGGGTGGTAAAGCCCAGTTCGGTGGTCAGCGCTTCGGTGAAATGGAAGTGTGGGCACTGGAAGCTTATGGTGCAGCATACACCTTACAGGAAATGCTCACTGTTAAGTCAGATGACGTGAACGGTCGTACCAAGATGTACAAAAACATTGTCGATGGTAACCATTATATGGAAGCCGGTATGCCAGAGTCCTTCAACGTACTGCTGAAGGAAATCCGTTCACTGGCTATTGATATTGAACTTGAGCAAACAGACTAATTTTTAGGAACTCGGTACCCGGATTACACCGGGTATCAGGAACTGGAAACTCTTTAGGAGTAGCGACGTGAAAGATCTATTAAAGATCCTGACCACAAAAAATTCGTTCATGGTCATACGGTGAAGTTAAAAAGCCGGAAACCATTAACTATCGTACTTTCAAACCTGAACGTGATGGCTTGTTCTGCGCCAAGATATTCGGCCCGGTCAAGGATTACGAGTGTCTGTGTGGTAAGTATAAACGCCTTAAACACCGTGGCGTTATTTGTGAGAAATGCGGTATCGAGGTTACCCTGGCGAAAGTACGCCGTGAGCGGATGGGCCATATCGAACTGGCCAGCCCGGTTGCACACATCTGGTTCCTGAAGTCGCTACCTTCACGTATGGGTCTGTTACTCGATATGACGCTACGTGATATTGAACGTATTCTTTATTTCGAAGCGTTCGTAGTCATTGATCCTGGTATGACTGAACTGGAACGTGGTCAGTTACTGACAGATGAAACTTACCTCGAAGCGATTGAAGAATACGGTGATGAATTTGATGCTCGTATGGGAGCCGAAGCGGTTCACGAGCTACTGGGTTCCCTGGATCTGAACAAGGAAGCAGAGCTGGTTCGTGAAGGCATGGGTGCCACCAAGTCTGAAACCAAGCTGAAAAAACTGGGCAAACGTCTGAAGCTGATTGAGGCTTTTCTGGAATCCGGAAACAATCCTGAATGGATGGTTATGACTGTATTGCCGGTTCTGCCACCGGAATTACGTCCATTAGTGCCTCT
>JARRJY010000079.1:0-10908 GCA_037388705.1 Gammaproteobacteria bacterium | reverse complement strand
TGACCCAATCACAAATCTCCTATGAAAACCGTAACCAGATACGTATACATATCACGGTTGGCAGTCAACCAGATACCTGGACTGTTCAGACCAATGATCCTGTTTATGGCAAATCCAATATTCACGAGTTTAAAGTTACAGCCGCACCTGCCAACGGCTTGCAAACTACAACATGGATAAACCGGCAAAAGTCCGAACACTTTACCCTGCAACTGCTTGGCACCTATAACAAGTATTCACTGACCAGTTTTGCTAAACAACATGCGCTGGAAAAAGACACGGCCTTCTTTACCACCAGGCGTAATGGTAAAAACTGGTATACCTTGATCCACGGACACTTTGAGTCACAGGAAGCGGCCAGACAGGCACTTCGTTCCCTGCCTGAATCATTGCAAAAAACCGAACCGTGGATACGTCGTTTCGATGGCATCCAGGCTGCTACCAAGGTAACTAAACCCGCAGGTACAGAACCTGTAAAATCAGATATCGCCATCATCAGCAAAATAAGCCAGCCACAATCACTGGATTTGACGGCTCATGCTGCATGGTTATGGAGCCAGAATCCTGAACACTTTACTCTCCAGCTAATGGGCAGCCATAACCTGGATGCGCTGCTTTCCTATATGCAAAAACATCACTTGAAAAAGCAGGCCAGTTTTTACAGAACACTTCGAAATGGTAAGCAATGGTTCGTGTTATTGCATGGCAGTTATCCTGATCGTACCCAAGCCATGGCTGCCATTAAAAAACTACCGGCGGAAATTCAAAAAAGCCGGCCATGGGCACGTCGTTTTGCCGATATCCACAACGAACTTTCATCACAGTAACAGCCAAGATAAATAACCGGACAATTTCCAGTTAAATCAGGCGGCTAGCTCGGTTTCACCGTCCCTGCCAATACCTTGGCGATATTGATGCACCCTCGACAGACCTGTATACTGCTGGGCCATTTTGCCCCTGTACTGCCTGGCGTAATCGTAGTACCCATTTTCAGGGCAACGGTAGAGAATTTTTGGCTCAATAATTAACGGTTTCGAGTGACTGTGAATAATCAGAAACAACCCCAAACAGGCTTATATCGCTCTGATTTTGAAAGAGAAAACTGCGGTTTTGGTCTTATCGCCAACATGGATGGTACACCCAGCCACTGGCTGGTAGATACGGCTATTGGCGCCCTTGCCCGCCTCACCCATCGAGGCGCAGTTGCCGCTGATGGTAAAACGGGTGATGGCTGTGGCCTGCTGTTGAAGAAACCCGATGGTTTTCTGAAAAGTATTGCCGAAGAAAACGGTTTCCAGCTGGCTGAACTGTATGCTGCTGGTATGGTATTCCTGAATTCTGATGAACCAAAAGCCACCCAGGCTCGCTCTACGCTGGAAGCAGAGCTGAAAAAAGAAGGCCTGCAAGTACTCGGCTGGCGAGTGGTTCCTACCAACAACGATGCCTGTGGTGACGAGGCCCTGAAAACTTTGCCCCAGATTGAGCAAATTTTCGTCAATGCGGCCGATGGCATGGATGAAGCGGCCTTCGAAAGACACTTATATATAGCCCGTCGCCGTACTGAGAAAGCCATTGAGCCCAGTGATGACATGTTCTACGTACCATCACTGTCATCCCGTGTGATATCTTACAAGGGCCTGGTCATGCCAGAATACCTGCCGGTATTCTATGAAGATCTGGGCAATAAAAGCCTGGAATCTGCCACTGCTGTCTTCCACCAGCGTTTTTCAACCAATACCTGGCCACAGTGGCGCCTGGCCCAGCCATTCCGTTACCTGGCTCATAATGGTGAAATCAACACCGTCCAGGGTAACCGCAACTGGTCAGTTGCACGTGGTCACAAGTTTGAGACACCAACTATCCCAATGGAAGATGTAAGACCACTGGTTTCCCTGAGTGGTTCAGATTCCAACAGCATGGATAACATGCTGGAAGCCCTGATGGCTGGTGGCATGAACATGTTCCGTGCCATGCGATTGCTGGTTCCACCTGCCTGGCAGAACGTTGAAAGCATGGATGCGGACTTACGTGCCTTTTACGAATATAACTCCATGCACATGGAACCCTGGGATGGCCCGGCCGGTATCGTGCTAACTGATGGCCGTTATGCAGCGTGTTCCATGGATCGCAATGGCCTGCGTCCTGCCCGCTGGGTGATGACCAAAGACCGCCATATCACGCTGGCATCAGAAATCGGCGTATATGAGTACCAGCCTGAAGACGTCGTGATGAAAGGCCGTCTAAAGCCTGGCCAGATGATCGCGGCAGATACCCAGACTGGCGAATTATTAATGCCCGAAGACATCGACAATATTCTCAAGTCTGCCCAGCCTTACAAGGAATGGATGAGCACGTAGGAACGCGACCAGATCATTCGTGTACTGGGTGAACAGGGACAGGAAGCAATTGGCTCGATGGGTGATGACACACCGTTCCCTGCTTTGTCACGCATGGTGCGTTCGCCCTATGACAACTTCCGCCAGCAATTTGCCCAGGTCACCAACCCACCTATCGATCCGATCCGTGAACAGATCGTTATGTCTTTAGAAACCTGCCTGGGTCGAGAAAGAAATATGTTCGATGAGACACCGGAACATGCGGCTCGCTTGCTGGTGGATTCCCCCGTTCTTTCTCATGGCAAATTCCAGCAACTACTGGAAATGGGTAAAAATGACAATGACTATGCCTCTGAAATTATTTCACTCAACTACAATAAAGATGTCGACCTGAAATCCGCCATCATTGACATCACTGATAAAGCGTCTGCTGCAATTAAAAATGGCAAAGTTGTGCTGGTACTCAGCGATCGCGATATCGCTGAAGACACACGCCCGGTTCATGCCCTGTTGGCAACCGGTGCTGTTCATCATCGCTTAATCCGTGACGGCCTGAGGTGTGATGCCAACCTGATAATTGAGACCGGTACTGCACGTGATCCACATCACTTTGCAACCTTACTCGGTTATGGCGCAACATGTATCTATCCATACATGGCCTTTGAAGTGCTGAATGACCTGATGAACACCGGTGAAATCAAGGACGGCAAGTTAACCGACCTGGAAGCCAATTACCGTAAAGGTATTAACAAGGGTCTCTACAAGATCACTTCCAAGATGGGTATTTCCACCATCGCTTCTTACCGTGGTTCACAGTTATTTGAATCTGTTGGTCTGCACCAGGATGTGGTTGACCTTTGCTTTAGTGGTACTACTAACCGTGTTTCCGGTATCAAGTTTGAAGACCTGCAGGCTGACCAGGACTTATTGTGCAAACTGGCCTGGAACCCAAGAAAATCCATCAACCAGGGTGGCCTGCTGAAATTTATCCATGGTGGTGAAGATCATGCCTACAATCCTGACGTGGTTCGCACCATGCAGGAAGCCGTCAAGTCGGGTGATTACAGCAAGTGGCAAATGTATGCCGACCTGGTGAATAACCGTCAGCCGCTGGCATTACGTGACCTGTTAAAACTGCGTGATGACGTCGACGCAATTTCTGTTGATGGCGTTGAACCCATGGAAGAAATTGTCAAACGTTTTGATTCAGCGGCAATGTCGTTAGGTGCCCTGTCCCCTGAAGCCCACCAGACACTGGCCACGGCCATGAACCGTCTGGGTGCACGTTCTAACTCCGGTGAGGGTGGTGAAGATCCTGAGCGCTATGGAACTGAGCGTCGCTCCAAGATTAAACAGGTTGCCTCTGGTCGCTTTGGTGTAACCCCGGCTTACTTACGTTCCGCTGAAGTTATGCAGATCAAGATTGCCCAGGGTGCCAAGCCAGGTGAAGGTGGCCAGTTACCGGGCCATAAAGTTAATGACCTGATTGCACAACATCGTTACTGCAAACCGGGTGTTTCGTTAATTTCTCCTCCACCACATCACGATATTTACTCTATCGAGGATCTGGCGCAGTTAATTTTTGACCTTAAGCAGGTAAACCCAGATGGCCTGGTATCGGTGAAACTGGTGGCGGAAGCCGGTGTAGGTACCATTGCGGCCGGTGTAGCCAAAGCCTATGCTGATCTCATTACCGTATCCGGTTATGACGGTGGTACTGGTGCCTCTCCGTTAACTTCGGTTAAATATGCCGGCTCTCCATGGGAGCTGGGTTTATCTGAAACGCATCAAATACTGCGCGCCAATGATCTGCGTGGCAAGGTTCGCCTGCAAACTGACGGTGGTTTAAAAACCGGCCTGGATGTGGTTAAAGCCGCTATCCTTGGCGCAGAAAGTTTTGGTTTTGGTACCGGCCCGATGATTGCCATGGGTTGCAAATACCTGCGTATCTGCCATTTGAATAACTGCGCTACCGGTGTTGCCACACAGGATAATATCCTGCGTAGCAAGTATTACCTGGGTGAAGTGGAATGGGTCATGAACTACTTCAGATTCATTGCCGAAGATGTTCGCCACTTATTAGCCTCGCTGGGTGCCAGAAGCCTGACAGAAATTATTGGTCGTACGGACCTGCTGGTTAAGCTGGAAGGTAACACCAGCAAACAACAGTCCCTGGATCTGTCACAACTGGTTTCTGATGGCGGTGTATCTTCTGACAAAGCCCAATACTGTCTTGAACCATTCAATGAACCATTTGACAAAGGCGAACTTGCCGAGCAAATGGTAAAAGATGCCATGAACGCAATCGAAAACAGAACCGGTGGCGAATTCTCATATACCGTTCAGAATATTCACCGCTCCATCGGTGCACGCCTATCCGGTGAAATTGCCGTACGCCACGGTAACCTTGGCATGGAAGACAAGCCTGTTATTCTGAAGCTCGCCGGTACAGCTGGTCAAAGTTTTGGCGTGTGGAATGCCGGTGGTCTGCACATGTACCTGGATGGTGATGCCAACGATTACGTGGGCAAAGGTATGGCCGGTGGTAAGCTGGTTATTCGTCCACCCCAGGGCAGCAACTTCGATTCACATGAAACAACCATCATCGGTAATACCTGTCTATATGGTGCAACAGGCGGGACACTCTATGCTTCAGGCCTCGCCGGCGAACGCTTCGGGGTACGAAACTCTGGCTGCCATACTGTTGTCGAAGGTATAGGTGATCATGGTTGTGAATACATGACCGGTGGTCATGTGACTATACTGGGTAAAACCGGTATCAACTTTGGTGCTGCCATGACCGGCGGCTTTGCTTACGTTTATGACGAAGATAACAACTTTGCGGACTGCATTAACCAGGACGTGGATATTCAGCGGATGCTGCCTGAAAACATGGAAGCACATCGCAACCACCTGCGCTCTGTTATCGAAGATTTTGTTAAAGAAACCGGAAGCAACCGTGGTCAGTATATTCTGGATAACTTTACCGACTGTGTTGGTAAATTCTGGTTAGTTAAACCAAAAGCGACCAAGCTGGAATCCCTGATGGATGACCTGCAACGTCGCGCTGCATAATTTACATTAACGAATTATTGGACTGAAATCTCAATGGGTAATCACTTTCAGTTTTTACAGGTAGAACGCCACGATCCGGAAAAGAAATCGGTCGAAATCCGCGTTAAGGAATACCGTGAAATTTACGGTGAGTTTGATCAAAATCGTGCGGCTGAACAGGCAGACCGTTGTTTGCACTGCGGTAATCCTTATTGTGAATGGAAATGTCCGGTTCACAACTACATTCCCAACTGGCTGCAATTGATTGCCGAAGGCAATATTGATGAGGCGGTTGAACTTTCACACCTTACCAATTCATTACCGGAAATTACCGGTCGTGTCTGCCCGCAGGATCGTTTATGCGAAGGTTCATGCACACTAAATGAAGGTGGTTTTGGTGCAGTTACCATTGGTAATGTTGAAAAATATATTTCAGACACCGCGTTTGATAAAGGCTGGGTACCTGACCTGTCTAAAGTCAAAGATACCGGCAAGAAAGTTGCCATCGTGGGTGCCGGCCCTGCCGGTTTATCCTGTGCCGATGTACTGGCACGTAATGGTGTGAAAGCCGTGGTTTATGATCGCCACCCTGAAATCGGTGGCCTGCTTACCTTTGGTATCCCGGAATTCAAACTCGAAAAAGAAGTCGTCATGCGTCGTCGCAAGATTTTCGAAGGCATGGGTATCGAATTCAAACTGAATGTCGAAGTCGGTAAAGACCTTAGCTTCCAGGATCTGATTGATAACCATGATGCAGTATTCCTGGGAATGGGTACCTACAACTATATGAAAGCACGTATTCCAGGTGAAGATTTACCGGGTGTTTATTCTGCACTGGACTTTTTAATCTCCAACGTTAACCGCTGTCACGGTTTTGAAAAAGACAAGGCAGATTATATTGGCATGCAAGGCCGCCACGTTGTAGTGCTGGGTGGTGGTGATACCGCCATGGACTGTAACCGCACATCAATACGCCAGGGCGCTGCTTCGGTTACCTGTGCTTACCGTCGTGACGAAGCTAATATGCCCGGCTCAAAACGTGAAGTTGTTAATGCCAAGGAAGAAGGCGTTAGATTCATGTTTAACCGCCAGCCAGTTGAGATTGTTGGTGATGATCGAGTCATAGGGGTTAAAGTCGTCACCACGCAACTGGGTGAACCGGATGAACGTGGTCGCCGCCGCCCTGAAGTCGTAGAAGGTTCTGAAGAAATCATTATGGCTGATGCGGTCATCGTTGCCTTTGGGTTCCAGCCAAGTCCCGCAGACTGGTTTTCTGACTTTAACATCGATACCGATGAACGCGGTCGCGTGGTTGCACCAGAAAATGGTGAATTTAAATTCCAGACCGCTAACCCGAAAATCTTTGCTGGTGGAGACATGGTCAGGGGATCTGACCTGGTGGTGACCGCTATCTGGGAAGGCCGCGAAGCGGCTGATGGTATCCTGGGTTACCTCGACGTTTAATAAACCTTAACAGGGGCAGTCATTGCCCCTTTTTTATCAAAAGAAAACAACAATATGTCTGAATTAAAAAATGATCGTTTCCTGCGCGCTTTATTAAAAGAACCCGTTGATATGACACCGGTATGGATGATGCGCCAGGCTGGTCGTTATCTTCCTGAATATCGTGAAACCCGTGCCAGGGCCGGGGATTTCCTGACACTTTGTAAAACACCCGAGCTGGCAACAGAAGTGACGATTCAGCCTCTCGATCGTTTTGCCCTCGATGCAGCAATTTTATTCTCAGACATTCTCACTATTCCAGATGCAATGGGCCTGGGTCTGTATTTCGCCGAAGGTGAAGGTCCCAAATTTACTAACCCGGTAACTTCTGCAGCTGATGTAAACAAACTGGCTATACCCGATATTGCCAGTGAACTCGGTTATGTTACCGATGCTGTCAGCATGATCCGTAAAACGCTCGATGGTCGTGTACCATTAATAGGTTTTTCTGGTAGTCCATGGACGCTGGCTACCTATATGGTCGAAGGTGGTAGCACAAAAGAATTTGCCAAGGTTAAAGGTATGCTTTATGACCGCCCTGATCTGATGCACAAGTTACTGGATGTTACGGCAAAAACCGTTATTGAATACCTCAATGCGCAGATTGATGCCGGTGCCCAGGCAGTAATGTTATTTGATACCTGGGGTGGTGTACTGACTACGCGTGACTACAAAGAATTCTCCCTGCAGTATATGCACAAGATCATTGATGGCCTGAAGCGCGAGAATGAAGGCCGCAAAGTACCTGTGATCATGTTCAGTAAAGGTGGTTGCCAGTGGCTGGAATCCCAGGTTGAAACTGGCGCCGATGCACTGGGGCTCGACTGGACACTGGATATAGGCATGGCACGCAAGCGTATCGGTGACAAGGTTGCTCTGCAAGGGAACATGGACCCTTCTGTTCTTTATGCAACGCCGGAACGTATTCGCGAAGAAGTCGCGTTTATCCTGGAAAGTTACGGCAAGGGATCAGGCCATGTCTTTAACCTGGGCCATGGAATTCACCAATACGTTGACCCTGAACATGCCGGTGCGTTTATTGATGCCGTGCATGAACTGAGTACGCCTTATCACAAATAATTATTCGGGAAAATTTTCCGGTAGCATAATAGTGAACGTACTGCCCTGACCCGGCATGCTGTCAACGGATATCGTACCACCCAGCATTTCAACTAACCGGCTGCTAATCGATAAACCCAGACCGGTACCGCCGTAAGATTTGGTAATACTGCTATCTGCCTGGACAAACGGGTTAAAAATCCTTGATATCTGTTCTTCAGTCATACCGATACCATCATCTTTGATGGTTATCCGGTAAAATACTTTGCCTTCTTTTGTTATACGACCAACTGATAAACGTACTTTGCCATTTTCTGAAAACTTGCAGGCATTACTCAGCAGGTTATAAATGATCTGCCTTAGTTTGACCGGGTCACTATAGATGCTTGTATGTGACTTATTGATACTGACATCAAGTTTGTTACCGCGTCTTGATGCAACAGGTTTAATAATATTAATAATTTCATTTACCAGGCTGTTTAGATCAACAAGCTCGATATTTACCACCATTTTACCGGCTTCAATTTTTGATAAATCGAGTACATCGTTGATAATCAGTGACAAATGACTGGCTGCCGTGTGTACTTTTGCCAAATCTTCTTTCACATTATCGAAAGTATTTTCTTCGGCATCTTCCTGCAACATTTCGCAATAACCGATAATTGCATTTAGTGGCGTTCTCAATTCATGGCTCATGTTTGCAAGGAAAGTACTTTTGGCAACACTGGCCTCCTCAGCCTGCTTGCGTGCATCCACTAACTCTTCGCGTTTATGCTCCAGCCTGATCTTTTGCCTTTCAACCCGTCCGTAAATGGCTGACAGGATCAATGATGTCCATACCGCAACCCACAGGAAGATCACGCTTATAATAATAATTGGAACACCATAACTGGATACAAAGTCTGAAAATTTTATATGTTCTATCCTGGAAAAAATAATCAGTGCCTCAGGTTTATCTGGTTTAGGTATGGCCACCCATAAATAGGTCCCATCATCAAGTTCTGAGACTTCCCTGTTATAACTATCCTGGTATGACAACTTAAGCAGGCTCTGTGGTACACCCAGGTCTCCACTCAGTACCTGCAGTTTGCCATTATCTGCCTGTAAATAGAGAGCATATTTTGATTGCCTTATGATGCCTGTACTTGATTCATGTTTAAGAAAATATCTGGTGAACATTTCTATCTCGGCAAATTTCTCCTCCACATTTTCATCCTGCCAGGTTGAAAAAAACACCGCGACAACCAGTGACATCCCGAGCATGCTCAGGAAACAGAAAATAAAAAGGAAACGTGTAGTTCGTGACATTAAAGCTTCAGTTACCCAGCCTGTTCACAACCAGCTGCAGAACAAGAGCTTTGCCGGTACCGATAAAGCATGTGACATAATCTTCAATATTTATCTTCTTATCAGGCATGGATATCCTTTCCTTCAAGCAAAAAACACCGCTTCTTATGAATATATTCCTGGTGAATAGCGGCATCAAACCAAGCCTACAGGTATAAGCGTTTGTTAATCTTGGGAAAATCGCAAACACCGTGGTTCATAGATATATATCGATTAACCACGGAAAATATTTAGCTTAGTTTTGTCTAACAAATAACCATTTAATATCAAATACTTAACGACTAGCTATAACACAATGTCCAGGCTCGCTGGTATACTAGCCATATGAAATACACCGGAAATATTACCAAAATGGTCACGGCGCTGAACAAGACCGTCAAGTACACACTGCCCATCGGGGATAACAGTGCCCCCATGAATGAGCTGATTGGCTCTAATATCAAGTTAATCTACAACAACGAGATTAACTGTATTTACTGTGGCAGGAAAACTAACAAAAGTTTTAACCAGGGTTACTGTTATCCGTGCTTTCGATCCCTGGCTCAGTGTGACACCTGTATCATCAAACCTGAACAATGCCATTATTTTGAAGGCACCTGCCGTGAACCTGAATGGGGTGAAGAGCACTGCATGCAGGATCATTTCGTTTACCTGGCCAATTCATCTGGCATCAAGGTCGGCATTACCCGCGGTTCACAGATTCCCACGCGCTGGATGGACCAGGGCGCCAGCCAGGCCTTGCCTATCTTCAAAGTAAAGAACCGCCTTATCTCTGGCCAGCTGGAAGTAATATTAAAAAACCATGTGGCGGATAAAACGGACTGGCGCAAGATGTTGAAAGGCGAAGCTGAACCTAAAGAACTGTCATCTATTCGCGACGAGTTAGTATCGATTTCAGAAAAAGAAATTACTGCACTGGACAAAAAGCTCGGTGATGGTGGTTTACAGTTTCTCGAAAATGAAGAGCAGGTTGAAATTAGCTACCCGGTTGAAACCTACCCGACAAAAGTCACTTCTTTTAACTTTGATAAAACAGCGGAAGTCAGTGGCGTATTGAATGGTATAAAAGGGCAGTATTTGATTCTTGATAGTGGTGTTCTGAATATCAGGAAGTTCGGTGGATATAATATCACCATGGAATCAAAGTAATATTAATGTCCGTTAACGGCCAAAAGCGGTCATTCATTTCGAAATATTTTGCACTTCAATGAGTAAGTTTTTATATTCTGGCGAATTATGATCCGTGCAGTATAAACACATTGCCTCAAGGGTTACTGATTTACTGATGCCAATCTCTATTGCAAAATTATAAATTGTTTTCGCAAGCTGCCGTATTAAATTAGCTTTTTCATTGAAGTTTTTAGAGTGCATATTTTTTATACCAATATCGATATACATCTGAACTGGCTTTATATCACCAAGTGCATAACCACTATCATAAATCTCAATACCCTCAAGATATGAAAGTTTCTCATGTAAAAGATAGAAATTTTTAATCTCAAGCAGACTTCTTATTTGTTCATTTTCTGTTCGATACAATAGGCGAATATTCCAGGGAAAGGCATCAGGACATTGGTTATTATTCCCAAATCGATAAGGATCTGCCCAT
>JARRJY010000078.1:0-8679 GCA_037388705.1 Gammaproteobacteria bacterium | reverse complement strand
CGCATGCAGGCGGCACTCAAGGGGGCGCGTGAACTGGCGGTGCCGATCATTGCCATGACTACTACCTTGCTCGCGGTGTATGCACCGATTGGTTTCATGGGTGGCCTGACCGGCGCGTTGTTTATCGAGTTTGCCTTTACCCTGACCGGTGCGGTGTTAATTTCCGGCGTGATCGCGCTGACCTTATCGCCGATGCTGGCCTCGCGTGTTTTGAAAGAACATGGCAAGGAAGGCGAGTTTGAACAGAAAGTGGAAAAAGCCTTTACCTGGCTGGCCGATACGTATGGCCGCGCACTGAAGAAAACACTGGATAGAAGAAACCTGGTGCTGGCGATCGGTGGTTTGATCCTGGTCTCCAATTACCTGATGTATTTAAACAGCAAGAACGAACTGGCACCGGATGAAGACCAGGGCATTTTGTTTTTCAGTTCCAAGGGTCCACAAACCGCCACGCTGGAATACCTGGAAGCCTACGGCCATCAAATCCAGGCCGGCTTTGAAACCTTCCCGGAATACAATGACAGTTTTTACCTGTTAGGCCGTACGCCGGGACAGATCTTCGGCGGGTTCAAAATGAAACCGGTAGAAGATCGTGAACGTTCGCAGAATGAAGTTAAGGGCCCGTTGTTTGGTATGTTTGGCCAGGTGGCGGGACTGCGCAGCTTCGTGTTCCCGCGCCCGAGTATTCCCACTCCTAGCCGCGGTGCGCCGTTGCAGTTTGTACTCACGTCTGATCGCAGTTATGAAGAACTGTCCGAAGTGGCCGACCAGTTACTGGGGCGTGCCATGGGCAGTGGCAACTTCATGTTCCTGCAAAAATCCATTGATATCGATCTGCCGACCACCAGTATCGAGATCGATCGTGACCGTGCCGGTGATCTCGGGATTAACATGTCCAACATCGGGCGTAACCTTGGCACCTTGCTGGGCGGCGCGTATGTGAATCGCTTCAGCATGGAAGGCCGTAGTTACAAGGTGATTCCGCAGGTGGCGCGCGAGTTCCGTCGCGATGCCGACATGCTCAAGGATTATTACGTGCGCAGTGCCAGCGGCCAGCTGGTTCCACTGTCGACCGTGGTCAGCATGAAGCAATCGGTTGAACCGAGTGAACGTACCCAGTTCCAGCAACTTAATTCATTGACCTTGCAGGGCGTAACGGCACCGAACGTGGCGCTGGGTGATGCACTGGAGTACCTGACTGACACCGCGCAACAAACCTTGCCCAAAGGTTATGGTTACGATTACCTGGGTGATTCACGCCAGTACACCAAGGAAAGCTCCGCGTTAACCATTACCATGCTGATGTCGATCCTGGTGATTTACCTGGTACTGGCGGCACAGTTTGAAAGCTGGCGTGACCCGGCCATTATCCTGGTGTCGGTACCGCTGGCCACCGCCGGCGCGTTGATCTTTATCATGTTCGATGTGAAAGACCTGTCGTTAAACATCTATACCAAGGTTGGACTTATCACCTTGATCGGCGTGGTGGCGAAAAACGGTATCCTGATCGTGGAGTTTGCCAACAAGTTACAGATCCATGAAAAGCTGTCGAAGCTTGATGCAGTACAAAAAGCCGCCACTATCCGTTTGCGCCCGATCTTCATGACCTCTATCGCGCTGGTGGTTGCCATGTTGCCGTTACTGGTGGCCACCGGTGCCGGTGCCGTGAGCCGTTTCCATATTGGCCTGACCATTGCCGCCGGGCTGGGTATCGGTACCTTCTTTACCCTGTTCATCCTGCCCACGTTTTACGTGTTAATGGCGCGGGATCATCAGCACAGCAACGAGCCAGCATAAATAAAGCCTGGTTGTTAATGACGTGGAGTAACCGTTTACTTGTTCAGGAGGAATAGCCATGCATGTACTTATTGTTTATGGATCATTAGAAGGCCAAACACAAAAAATATCGGAACGTATTGGCGAGGTGATTGTTAACAAGGGACACCATGTCACGACCCTTTCTGCTGAACACCTGCCGGGTAATTTTTCAACGGAAAATTATGATGCCGTCATCGTCGGCGGCTCCATCCACATGAATAAATATCCAAAGCATATGACAACGTTCGTGAGTAGCCACCGTGACTGGCTTAATAACTTACCCTCTGCTTTTTTTACGGTGTGCATGGCGGTCAACAGCCCGGAAGAAAAATCGACAAAACAGGGGATTCACTATGGCGAGCATTTCCTGGCACAAACCGGCTGGCAGCCCAGCTTGACCGCCACCTTTGCCGGGGCGGTAAAGTATACCCAGTATAATTTTATCACGCGCTTTATCATGAAAATGATATCAAAACACGAAGGTGGCAGTACCGACACCTCACGTGATCATGAATACACTGACTGGGAAAATGTTAAGCGTTTTGCCGAAACGTTTATAGATAAAATTTCTGAATAATGAATTAGTAAGGATGATCACGTAAATGCAGCCGAAAAAATAGTCGTGATAATATCAGTTCACCAACAAAGAAAAGAACGATCACTATTACAGCCGTTACTATATCCATTCCTAGCGGTTGCCAACAAAATAACAATGGCAACGTTGCTTCTGGAACCTGGTCCAGGCCAAGTGCCCTGCTACCTGGCGACAAACCCAGTCGCCGCTTTATAAAACTGGAAACAAGATCCCCGCTGAGTGATGCAACCGAGAACAGGACGCCGGTGACAACTGAATAACCAATTAATACAGCGACAATAGTCGTTACAAAGATCGAGGAGATAATGCCGCGTATTGTTTTTGATGCCCCGAACAAGGGTCGACCATCAATAAAATTTTTCCCACCATCCAGGGGATAAGCTAACCGGGTAGCCAGCATTTTTTTAACAGCAACCGGTGTCCCGTTTGCCATTAGCAGTAACAATAAAGCTTTTATGACTAGCAAGGAATTTTCTCAATGGGTAAGTTACTAGTCATCCCTGCTTACCAGGTATCACTTGTTCTTACATCCTTTGACACACAGCCCCTTGGCATTGAACTCCATGGTCTTACCACTGAGTGGTAAATACACTGGTACTTTCGTCGCCTTGATAAACGTATCGGTACGGGTGCCGCTAATGACCTTGCCGTTTTGGGTGGCCGCCTCGTTGGCATGCGAGGCAATGGCCGCGTTGGGTTTAACCAGGTCATTCACCACGAACGCCGCCTCGGTGGGACCGGTGGTATAGGTATTACCAATGTTCATCACGGCAAGTTTTGCCTGGTAGTGTTGGCGGACCACGTTGTCCTGTGCTGCCGTGATGCCGGTATCACCGGAAAGATAAACTACCAGGCCGTTGGAAAACGTTAACACGTAACCGGTGGGTGGCCCGGCATAAGCGGTAAGACCTGAAGCATGCAACAGTTCACCCAGTTTTCCACCAACCATGCCCGGTGCAATGCCGTTGGAATGTACCGCGGGTACGGTGGTGATGGTAACGCCATTAACTTTTCGTGAACCCCCGAAGCGCACCAGTTGCGCATCTTTTGGGTTACCCCCCAGTGCCTTGAGTTTACTGGCAAAGAATTTTGGCATTTCACTGCCGGTAATGATTTTCGCTTTCTTTGCTAATGCAATATTCACGCTGTTGGTGTTGGGTAACACGTTGACCGGCGTGAGTGGTTTACCACAGGTACCCTGGTTCACGCTTTTAATGTGCTGGTTACCAACATGATCACCATGCATGTGACTGACCAGGATGATATCAATATTACCCAGCCGCGGATCAGTCGGCCCGGCCACGGTACGCCCGGCATCATATAACACGCGCGTGCCATCGGGGTCTTCAAAAATCATGGCGCGATCACGACCACAGAACTCACCGTCATGACTACCCAGCGGGGTAACTTTTACATTGGCAGCCCATGTTGACTGGACAAGCAGGAAAAACACAAACAGCACAAACTGAAATGATGTTACCGGTGATACACGCATGGTTCTTTCCCCCCACGCTGATGATTAAAAGTTGTCATTGTTGCCTTGCACTATAGCAGAGGCGGCAGGCGCTACAAGTTCAGGCCGGTACCCAGATTGCCCCGGTATTATCGCCGTGCGCGGTGGCATTACCCTGCAGGTACTGCATTCCCACCCAGCCACAGATCAGCGCATCGATGGCATCTTCATAACGTTTGAAAAAAGAGAATGGTTGCTCACCCAGTTCATCCGGCAGGGTGAGACGAATGTTTGAAATATGCTGTGCCAGCGTATCGAGGATATTCTTATATATATAGAGCAGCTTTTGCTTGCGTTCGCTGACAGGCAAGCCCGGCCAGTAGCGCGAGGTTCTGCCTGCCTTGTATTCCAGGCGGTAATCCGCCTGCGTGAGGTTCATCAGTGCCGGGTGCGGATAGACTTCCAGTAGCCGCTTGCTGGTGCCCGCCCGGGTATCTGCCACCCCCAGTTTAAAACCCAGTTGTTCAAGATCATCGGTATAGGCCCGGCCAATTTTGCCAGGCCTGGAAATGCCGGGTGAATGGGCCGCACAGCCGAATTTACTAAAGCGACGGGCAATGGCCCGCTCTGCCTCGCGGTAACCGGTGATGGTCACGGTGCTGACCGGCATATCCAGGGTGATTAGATTCACCCGTTGCTTGCCCAGCTGGTAGGCGGCATCCAGCAGTGATCCCAGCTCGGGCGCCTGGCCGACCGGCTTGTCGGCCCAGTTAACGGGGGTCCCTTCAGCCAGTGCCATGAACTGGGCATAACTGGGCGCCAGTGCCAGGCAATGCCAGTGCTCACCCACCTGTTGCAGCAAAGCGACTGCCGATG
This sequence comes from Gammaproteobacteria bacterium, assembly GCA_037388705.1. Classification (GTDB taxonomy): domain Bacteria; phylum Pseudomonadota; class Gammaproteobacteria; order UBA6429; family Thiohalophilaceae; genus JARRJY01. Next base: position 3,937 of record JARRJY010000078.1, on the reverse strand, counting down.
GCTCACGCTCAGTCCAGGCGGCATCAATCGCCAGGACCGTGTTGTTTTGTTCGTTATCCATAACTCTCTTTGTAACACAGGTGTGCGTGTAAGACTAAAAACAAGGCCGCTTGATGCGGCCTTTTATTTATTCTTTCATTAATCGTTGTATATCTTTTACTTTGCGCACCCACGGCGACCACTTGCGCAGGTTTTCCGGAAGACTGGAAACTGCTTCGTTAGCCTCGTTAATTGATGGATAGGAACCGTACACCAGTGCATACCAGTCTTCACCCTTACGCTGGTTACGATAGTAACCGGCTTTACCGCGCAACTGGTTCTCGTTGTAATATTTTTCGATGAGCTTTTTATTGGTGCTGCTGGCCAGCTGTAAAGTGTAGTGCGTGTCTTTTTGTATCTTGACCCATTCTTCCGGACCGTATTCCAGCCTGATATGAGTACCTGCGGCAGAGGCAATCGCTTTGTTCTGTAGCTGGTTATAAGCTTCTGCTATGCCCTGTTTTGCTGCCTGTTGAAACCAGAAGCTGGCCTGTTCAGGACTTGCTTCGCGACCCAGTCCGTTTTTAAACATCAGTCCGAGGTTATACTGGGCGACGGGATCATTTGCCTGCGCAAGGGCAACGTATATTTTGTAGGCTGTTTCGTATTGGCCTTCATCCAGAAGTTTGGCGGCCTGTTGTAATGATTGCGCAAAAGCAATGTTGAAAAATAATAACGACAAAATAACAAGCGTTAATCGATTTCGACACATTGGTTTTCTATTCCCTGCTTGGTCAAATGAATTAAACAGTCGTGTAATAACAAGTTAGCCTGCTTTTTTTCATCCGGTTGCCACATGTTGATATTGGGATATTCGTACTTTGGCAACAAGCGTGACTGTCCCAGGTAGGATACCACTTCGGCAACATGTGCATCCATGTAAATCCTGACCCTGAAAGCGACGCCTTTACCAAGGAAGTCACTGACATCCAGGATCTGTTTTATATCAAGTTCAAACGTATATTTTGATTGTTCCGCGATGGAAAATTCAAAATGCCCGGTTTCATAATGAACCAGGTGCCTGTGCTGTTCATCATTCAGGCACAACGCCACGATACCCGCGAGCATGCGATAATTTTTTTCATAAACCCACATGGGTTTACGTAAACGTGTCTGGTGTATGGAATGACTCAATGCTTGAACCTGCAAATTTTATAATTACTATTTATTGATTCTAATGATTTTTACAGTTATCGCAAATAAAAAGGGGGCAAAGCCCCCTTGTATTCTGGCATGACACATGCTTACTACTTGCTGGCAAATATACCTTCCAGTCGCGCAAGATCGTTCACCACGCGCCATTGGCCACCACCTGACTGTACTTTCTTTTCCCAGTCAGCCAGCCTGTCCAGGTATTCACGAGGATCAATATTATCTGAGCGCAACTTGGTGACGTTAAGTGCCACCACCGAGTAGCCGCCCAGTTGTAACGGTATATCACGCACGTAACCTTCCCGCAGTTCTTCTTTCAGGTCAGAAAAAATCAGGATGGTATTGTGCCCGGCACCGGCCTCGTTGAGATATTCAATCGCCTGCAACATGCCACCGGTAATGTCTGTGTAGGAACTGCCTTTTACATTTTTTACAAACTTGTCAATCGTGTCGCGAAACTCTCTTTTCTGACGATTGGTCATACTGGGGCGATCATCGAAGTTTACCTTGGCAACAATATCTTTCTCGCTAAAACTGCCGGTATCAACACGCGCAACAGCAAACGTATCACCCGGGTTTAACGAGGCAAGGATAAAGTTAATTACTTTCTGTGCCTGCTTGAGTTCCTTTGTGTATGTGCCCGAGGTATCCATCAACATGTAGACACCACGTGTGTTAGGAACAGATTTTTCATTACTACAACCGGCGATCACCAGTACGCTGATTGTAATAAGCAGTAACGTCCTTATTATTTTCATCGCGCCACTCCCCTGATATTGACCGTTTTATCCGGTTCAAAATCTTTATTCTTATCTGATTGACTTTTGTTCTGCATGAGTTTCTGCATCGCTAACGGAATAACGATGATCACATCGTAAAGATGAATCAAGGTAAAACCGATAAAGTTGGAAACATTACCAATTAAACGTAACAGCCAGGCCAGACCACGTAATGCAGACACGCCTACAATACCCATTACGGTACGCAGTGAATGGACGAAAGATTCCAGTGGAATCGCCACGAACATCAGGGCAAACGGCAGGATAAAGCCCATCCCCATTTGCGCTGCCGTTGTAATCCACAGGTAGGAGCTACCGGAAACACCACCGGCGGCACCCTGGCTTTCGGTTAACAATGCAGTAATCGCGGCATCTTCTTCCATCAGTATTTCACGCATGAATGCCAGCCCGGCTTCCACACTGGCAAGGAAGAATAGCATGGCAAAAAAGGCCCACACCATGCGTATCCTGATCTTGTCGTTGAGTGCGCCAATGATCGGAAACAATCGTGTAATACGTAATGATTCCATCAGGAAAATACCCATGGCCATTTCCACCAGGATGATCACCATGGCAGCAATGGTATTAATCTGGAACCCCATGATCATGTTGGTACCACCCACCATTTCAGACATAGGCCTGGCGATCAGGTGGAAGTTAATCATGGCACCACCAATCGCAATGGCCAGTACCAGGCCTGATGTAAAGAACTGTGTTAATGATGACGATGACAGCTTGCGTTCGGCTTTATCAGTGCCTTTGACAATACTTTCATACTCGTCCATGTGGCGATCGATAGTGACACTACGTGCCAGCAGGCTGTTGATGTTTTTATCAACCTTGTCGAGTACCTGTTTAACCTTGCGCCAACGCGGCATCATATTTTTCAGCAATTCATGACGCGCATGACTGGACTTGCGGTATTCTTCGGTGGCCTTGGTATTGGCCTTGATGAGTGACTGGTGAATATCTTCCAGTACATTACCCACCATCGGGTCACCTTTGCTGCTTGGAATTTTCGCCACGGCTTCAACCGCTTTTACCCAGGCCGGGGGAGTCGGCGGTACCTCGGTACTTTCCTTGTAGTCCTCATCGATACTGGTAATCTCTTCGCTGAGTAATCGGTGCAAGGCCGGGTACTCGGATAAATCTTTGCGCACCGTAGCATCGACACGTTCAAACTCGCGTTCAACAATACGTTCCGCTTCTTCCCGACCCTGAGCCAGCAGTACTTCACGGTTTCGCTGAACCAGTCTGGCTTCTGCTTTCATTACCGAGTGCGCAGACAGCCGCATCGCGTTGTGGATAACCCGGCTAAATGAACGAATACCCAGGTGCGCGTGATGACGGGCAACAAATAGCAAGACAACAATCAGAACAAACCAGATTATTGCGGAAATCATTGGGTTGGGCGTTATCATAAAGATTTCAGAAGCCGTCATATCATCCTCCATGCTGGTATCAGTGACGGAAAAGTAATTATTATTTAGTGTATATCGGCATACTACCTATATTCATAAGGATAAATCCGTCGAGCGGGTCACATAAACTCCCCCCTGCCCGCAACAGAAACCGGCTGAAAGTTAACTTTATTAGCATACACTTCTGAATACTTCTGACTGGCAGTGCCCCCAGGCTGTCAGCGCAAAGAGTGATGTTGGTCGCAAATACTGGCAAAATTGCCAGCATTTAGATATAAAACCCGCTTTTACCCTAAAGTTTTTTACTCGTAATGTCGTTAATTAATATAGTAGTTTTCGTGGACGGGTAAATTTTTATGACAGACAACTCTTCAAAAAACAAACCATCAAGTGTTACTGACAAACTGGATGAACTTGAGAAACAACTGTTTCCAGAGCCTGATGATCGCGAAGAGAAAATCAAAAAGGTGCGTACCTCTATCGAAAACGGTGAATACCAGGTGAACCCTGAAAAAATCGCTAAAAAGATGATCGATTTTGGGTCTC
>JARRJY010000077.1:2619-18158 GCA_037388705.1 Gammaproteobacteria bacterium | reverse complement strand
CTGGAATTGAATCCCGCATCATTATCGAAAAGGATGGTCCATAACCATGTACAGTATAACATGGCCCGTTTAAAGAGTCCCGTTTCGGTTCCCTGCCTGATACACACTGGACATTACTGGTACAGGGTGTGGATGGCTGGGTACCGGAAGTAGCTGAACTTATTACCCCTTTTCGCTTTATCCCAGACTGGCGTATCGATGATATTATGATCAGCTACGCACCAAAACATGGCTCGGTTGGTCCACATCTCGATCAGTATGATGTTTTTCTGATCCAGGCGCAGGGACATCGTCACTGGCAAATCAACAGCAAAGAATATAGTAAAGATGATTTTATACCTGATATTGCCTTAAGCATTCTGAAAAGATTTGATGGCGAGCAGGCGTGGACACTGGCGCCTGGCGATATGCTGTACTTGCCTCCTAATGTCGCACACTTTGGCGTTGCACAGGATGACTGCATGACCTACTCGGTGGGTTTTCGCGCACCTGCCGTATCAGAAATTATCAGCGCCTTTACAGATGATTTAATGGCTGAACTTTCAGATAACCAACGTTACGAAGATAAAGATATAAAACTTCAATCCAACCCCGGCGAAATAACAGATAACACTTTGAAAAAGGTACAGGATATTATTCACCTGAAAACCATCGATGATGCACTTATCAATCGTTGGTTTGGCAGGTACATCTCAGAAACAAAGCACCCTGCTGATAGTGTTTTAGAGAATTTAACACGGGATGACATAACAAGGTTGCTGGAAAATAATACCGTTTTACATCGTGATGCCCACTCACGTTTTGCCTTTATCAAGGACAACAATCGCTGTTATCTTTACATAAACGGTGATGAATACCACTGCCAGTGTGATATAGCCAAATACCTGTGCCAGCATAAATACTATGATTCAAAAACGATACAGGGTTATCTGACAGGTGAAAGCACTGACTTGCTTCTTCATTTAATTAATCAGCAGTTATTATTACCTGCTCATGAATGATTTCGTTATAAAACAGACAACTTTCAACGAAAACAGGGATGCCATTGTGTCTATCCGCGAGCAGGTGTTTAATAAGGAACAACATGTCCCTGAAGAACTGGAGTGGGATGGTCTGGATGATGATGCCGTGCAACTTCTGGTCATGAATCATGAACAACCAGTTGCGACTTCTCGAATGCTTAACGATGGTCACATTGGAAGAATGGCAGTCATACCTGCTTTTCGCAAACAAGGTATTGGTAGCCAGATGCTATCGCGCTTAATTAATATTGCCAAACAGAAAGGACTTACCAGGGTATTCCTCTCGGCCCAGGTAGAAGCTATTGATTTTTATCGAAAACATGGCTTTACTGTAAATAGTGATATTTACCTGGATGCAGGAATTTTCCATCAAGATATGTATCTGAACCTGTAAGGAAATGATTGTCAAAAGATTATGGATAAAGAGAAAAAAATACTGGGGAAAACAGCTGACCCATTCCTGATAAGTTCTCGCAAGGAAAACTGTGATACCTTACTGGACATGCTAAGGCAGGCTCACCAGGATCTGGTGATTTTCAGCCATAACCTCGATGGACCACTTTATGACACCAGCGAATTTACCGATACTGTCAGAAAACTTTCCCTGGATAATAAAAATTCGAAAGTACGTATCCTGATCCAGGAACTGGATTTCCTGATCAAACATGGCCACAGGATAGTTGAATTAGCCAGACGATTACCGACTTCTATTGAGATTCGCCACGCCAATTCCCGTTTTGAACATGTTAATACCTGTTATTCTATCGTTGATCACAAAGGTGTTATATTAAGAAATGATGCGTATCGTTTTGATGCCAAGGCAGATTATCATGATCCCAGGCTGGCATTGGAATTAACCAAACAATTTGATGAAATGTGGGAACAGTCAGAACCAAGCACGGAGATGCATCGATTGCATATTTAGGCAATGAAGAAATCAGAGAACCAGTTATTACTTATTATACTTTCATTATTTATATCTGTTACCGCTTATGCACAGGTCCTTGACCTGGATGTTATCGATCTGAAACATCGAACAGCAGAAGAAATCATTCCAATTATTCAGCCTTTTCTTATTCCAGAGGCCGCTGTTACTGCACGCGATTATAAATTGATCATTAAATCAACACCTGAGAACCTTGAAGAAATCAGAAAAATTATCCAGGAAGTTGATGCCGGTCTCAGGCAACTCAAAATTACAGTTTCCATTGGGAGCTATTCAGACCAGGTTGAAAACAAAACCCAGGCACAGATTATGGCTGAACTAAAGAGCGGTAATTCTGAATTACAGGTTGATACAGGTAAACTGGAAAATTCGGGGACCGTTGGCGCCATCGTCCGTGGCGAAACACAAACTGACAAGAGTAAACTGAACGCAAAAGCAAAGATTACTCGTTCAAGCAAAAAACGTGACAGGCCTGTACAACAGACTGTCCGTAGTACTGAAGGGAAATGGGCCACGATACGCAGTGGCCAGTCAATTCCAGTCGTAGAACGTGTCCGAAATCCGGATGGAACGGTTACCCAGACAGTTCACTATCGAGGTGCCACAACAGGTTTTAAAATTTTACCGCGGCTACAACCCGACAATAAAGTCGCTTTATATATCCGACCTCATCAAACAACAGCAAACCCGGATCGCCAGGGCCACTTTGATATCAAAAGGATGGAAACTCACGTGGTTGGGGAGCTTGGTGAATGGATTCCCCTCGGATTTATGAATGAACTTTCCACCGGCCAGGTGAACTCCAACCTAGGCACTACATATTCCAGAAATGAACGTAACGACAGCGTCCTGGTTAAAATAGAGCTTGCCCAATAAATATATTTAAGTGAGATATCGTGTCAAAAGAATTTGATTTGCAATACAGTATTACCCGCGTGGATACCGGGGAGTTACATGATCCGTGACTTTGCACGCACCATTATTATGCTTAATGCCCGTTCCGGTGAAAAAATATTAACAACCACCAAACTGGATAAAAGTACGTGGCAGATTGAACCCGCTGACTCACTATTAACAATTCAATACCAAGTTTATGCCTGGGACTTATCAGTAAGGTCTGCACACCTTGATACTACACATGGATTTTTCAATGGTACCAGTGTTTTTCTGGAAGCGATTGGCCAGGCAACTAAGGCCTGTTCCGTCGAGATACTTTCCCCGGAAGGTGAAACATATTCTCACTGGAAAGTGGCTACCAGTATGAGCCAACTGCATGCCGAACCACATGGCTTCGGTACCTATTACGCTGACGATTATGATGAACTGATTGATCACCCGGTTGAGATGGGTGACTTTACCCTTGCGACCTTTGAAGTCGCTAATACCCCGCATGACATTGTCCTGACAGGTAAACATCACGCAGATATAGATCGGCTCTGCCAGGACCTGGCAAAAATATGTGAAACACATATCAATATGTTTGGTGAATTACCTGAAATGAAACGTTATGTATTCCTGGTCATGGTTGTCGGCGATGGTTATGGCGGCCTGGAACATCGCGCTTCTACTGCCCTATTATGCAGTCGCAACGACCTGCCAGTGAAAAACCAGCAAGAAATCGGTGAAGAGTATCGTACTTTTCTTGGCTTATGTAGCCATGAATATTTTCATACCTGGAATGTTAAACGAATAAAACCAGAATCTTATCTTCCTTATGATCTCAGCCAGGAAACCTATACCCGGCAACTCTGGGCGTTTGAAGGGATTACTTCCTATTATGACGACCTTGGACTTGTACGCAGTGGTCTGATCAGCCCGGAAAGCTACCTGGAATTACTGGGCCAGACTATGACACGTGTCTACCGTGGCGAAGGACGACTGAAACAAAGCGTGGCAGATTCCAGTTTTGATACATGGACCAAATTCTATAAACAGGATGAAAGTGCGCCCAATAACATCGTCAGTTATTACACCAAAGGATCACTTATTGCACTTGCGCTGGATTTAACGATTAGAAAGGTAACAAACCAGGAAGCCAGCCTTGATACTGTTATGCAGCGACTCTGGCAGGAACACGGTAACCCCTTGATTGGTGTACCTGAAAAACAGATCGAAAAAATAGCATCAGACATTGCAGGAATAGATTTAAGTGATTTCTTTCAACGCTACTTATATAACACTGAAGACATTCCGTTTGATGAGCTAATGTTACAGGTTGGCGTTCAATGGCAACTTCAGCCCACCACTAATCTAGATGACAAAGGTGGAAAATTTCAAGATGATATAGATACTACTGCCACATGGGTTGGTGCCAGATTTGGCAATGACTCATCCGGCGCAAAACTGGTTCATGTACTGGACAATAGTCCGGCCCAAAATGCGGGTCTTTCAGCAGGTGACGTCATTATTGCATTAAATAATATCAGGGTGAACAAACAAAATATTGAAAAACTACTTGCTCCATATACAGTTGTTGACAATCTTGAGATACATGCGTTTCGCCGGGATGAATTAATGCGATTTCAACTAAAACTGGAGCCAGCACCTAAAACAACTTGCGCAATGAAATTTCTTGAAAACCCCGAAGAAGCTCAGTTAATAAACCGTAAGAACTGGTTAAAAATAATAAGTTAGAAAGCACTAATAAGTTAATATAAATATATCCAGTTAATCTTCACTATAGATAAAATGACTTCTTGTAGAAATGGGGCATGATTATATAGAAAATCCTGATGATTATTATTCGTATAATCACTGTAGCAGAAATACTTCTTGTAATGATATATCACTGCTCCAGATGAACAACCATACCTGTAAGAATTATAAAGAAATCACAGGTTTTATTAATTATACTTACAATATTGTCAGAAAAGATAGATTCGAAAATATTAACCACAAATTATTCGTGAGATTCAGGTCTGATGGATTAACATGCTAGATAGTGCGTTTAAACATTTATGGAAAATATACCTGTTTATCATTTTGATATCTATTCTATGTGCATCTTACCTGGCTTATCTAAACTGGAGCAATATTAAAAGTGACGCACAATCTGAACTGACATATGCCAACAATATCGTCACAAGCTCCATGCGTTCAGTACTTCTCAAGAACCAGGCTTTTCTTAAGCTGCTTGGTGAGCGCCTCGTTGAAATGGATCTTATCCATCAAAACGCTCAAGCAAGAAAGTTAATTGATGAAATGCTCGAAAGAAATCCTGATCTTGCAGGATTTGGCATGGCAGATGTATCCGGTAACCTGGTATTAACAAGTTTTAATATTGACCGATCCAGTCTCCCCAACCTTTTAAAAAACAGCAACACTGCCCAATCATTCAAACAGGCAATTGAGTCCGGCACCATGGTTATGGGACGCACATATTTTATGAAAGCACTGAATGAATGGGTTATACCGTTACGCTATAGAATCACAAACGATAATGGGGATGTTGTCGGAGTTATGACGACAGGATTAAGGATTGATGAATCAAGTAGTATCTTGTCAGGATTCAACTTACCAAAAGATGTAGAACTTGTCGTAATCAGGTCTGATTTTTATCGCCAATATGTTGATAATATTAATATTGAAAATTTCTCCCAGTGGTATGAATCGCCTCTACCAGATAAAGTGATCAGGTATTTTGAAAATAACATGCTGACACAAACAGGAATGAGTATTGATGAGTTTAAAAAAAGTGGTGAACTGGTATCGTTATTTGCACAAAGCCACACTGGTGAAAAATATTACTCAGTCACTGGCTATGACCCGATATTTGAATACTTTATCTTAACAATTATTCCCGCCAACAATCTTTATAATAAATTTATACAATCTATAGGAACTTCTATTGGTCTAATCATTATTATTAATATAATTTTGTATTATTTCTTTAGGTCCAATGTTGCTCTTCAAGTGACCTCTAGGAAAAATCTTGAATACCAAGCCAACCATGATCTATTAACTGACCTTCCTAATCGTCGCTCTCTTCCTAAAAAATTCGTTCACTGGAAAAAACAGTATAACTCCTTCTCTGTATTGTTTATTGATCTTGATAATTTTAAATCCAGCAATGATCTATTTGGACATTCAATTGGAGATAAAATATTACTTAAAGTTTCTGAAAAAATTAGCAGTTTTTTTCAACAAAGCTTGGCGCTTAGACAAGGTGGTGACGAGTTTATTATCCTGACCTCTGAAACAGATACTGACAAACTTCTCAATCTATGCAAACATTTTTTAATCTACCTGGCGGAGCCGATCAATATTAATTCTAATGAATTCGTAATAAGAGCGAGTATCGGGATATCAAAATCACCTGAAAATGGCACAACCGTTGATGAATTATTACGCAAAGCGGATATGGCCATGTATAAGGCAAAAAAGGCTCGCCTGAACACCTGTATTTATTCAGATGATCTTGAAGAACAACAAAAACGTCTTGCGATAATAGAAAAAGAACTGTCTCGTGCAGAAAAAAATAATGAGTTCTTTCTTGTATATCAACCACAAGTTAACACAAGAACTAATACTTTTTCAGGTGTGGAAACCTTGATACGATGGAAAAACCCATCTCTTGGTGAAGTATCTCCTTCAGAATTTATACCTATTGCCGAGTCAACAGGTATGATTGCAGATATCAGCCGTTATGTTTATGAGACAGCTGTTGACGAATGTCATGAAATACATAATACGATACCTGGCTTCTCCATGGGTAAATTACGATTATCCGTAAATTTTTCAGTTGCACAGCTTTTTGACGAAAATTTTAGTGATGTACTTAGTACCATTAAAAACAAAAAAGAATTCTCATTTTATTGAGGACACTGAAAAGGCCAGATCACTACTTGAAAAAATACAACATGCGGGTATCAAAATATCTCTTGATGACTTTGGTATGGCTTACTCTTCTCTTAATGTATTGAAAACGTTACCAATTAATGAGCTTAAAATCGATAAAAGTTTTGTCAGGGACATTCTTACTGATGAACAGGACAGGAAAATGGTCCAGGGAATTATTAATCTTTGCAAAAACCTCGAAATACCAGTTGTTGCAGAGGGCGTTGAAACAAAAGAACAAGCTGATATATTAAAAGAATATGATTGTGATGTTCTACAGGGCTTCTATTTTGCCCACCCAATGGACAAGGAATCACTAAAAGAATTCCTGTTTAACAAGTGACAAATAAATGAAAAAAACAATTGAAATAAATGGTAAAAAACTAGCGGTATCTTTGAGTCCTGCTGCAGAAAATGAGTTACGACAACGTTCATCTTCCTTGCTAGCCGAGATGGAACTCTATTTTAGCTGCCTGATTCGAAAAGCAGTCCGGTTTCATGAAACTATAGAGGACAACGATGTCAGCGTGTCTGACAAGCTCGCGGTTCGTTTTCGTCCCGTTATGACAAAGAAATGCGAGGTAAGTAAGGATGGCAGTCCGCCACCCCTGACAGAATTCCCAATAGAAAACGGTGAGCGCTATATTCCACACTGGCTAAAGATTGATTTCAAAAAAGGAAAATGGTCCGGTGAATTTGGGTATGCCGATAAAACATAATAAAGGCCTGTGATACAGGCCCTTTTTATATCAAGTATTTATTCAAGCCCCAACAGAGGATCCAGTTCATCCATAATATCCAGTTCCGCCAGGTCATCAAAACCACCAATGTGCTTATCATCAATAAATATTTGTGGAACCGTATTTTGTCCTGAGCGCTTTAACATTTCTTTAAGTTTTGGCTGATTATTCTCAACATTTATCTTGTTGAAATTTACACCTTTCTTTACCAGTAATTTTTCTGCGCGCTGACAAAACGGGCAAGTGCTGGTGCAATACATATCGATCTCTGGCATACATTTTACCTCTGTACAACTTTTTAGATACAAATTGTATCAATACTTTCAACGTCCACCCGAATATAAACGGTCCAGCTGTTCATTAAGTGGATTAAATAATGGTTCAAGTTTTCTGCGCATCGCTGAACCGATTGCATCGGTCTTGGAAAAAATTGGATTAAGTGTTTTTTCTCCCATCCACGATAAAACCAGCATCGCTTTTACCATTGATTCGGATTCAGGTAACGCTTCCAATATTTCTGAAATTTCTTTTGAGTGATTTTCACAATTTTTACAGAGTTGCCCTGCGGCTTCGATTATCTCGTTAATATCGTGGCTTGGCCTTTCTGAAATACGCATTGCTAAAAAATAATCTTCAATAGCTTCCATCAGGGCAATAACAACATCCTGGCTGGATGGTTTCTTCATAACAGTTTTAACTGTCTTTAAAAATGCCTGCCCCTCCGGACTCAATACTCTTAGTAACTGTTTTGCGAAGTTATTACCTTTTTCTGCCAGCATTTGTAACTGAGTTTGAAATAACTCTGCCTCTTTATGCGACGACGCAGTTTCCGGCAGTTCATCCGGTAACGTTTTTAAAAATCCGACCAGGAATGCGTTTTTACGTTGACCTTTTGACCATAGGATCTCTTTGGTCTTTTCATCTACCAGATCTGGTTGTAATACAAGACGTACAGATTCGATAACATCCCTGGCTTCTTCTTCAAAAGCAAGAAACTCGATCAGAAATTCCGCCAGCTCTTTACCCATATTACCTTTTGCCACTGTTTCGTTTTTTAACATGCGGCGGGCATTTTCTGATGAAGGCATACACCACCAGGCGCGACGCGCCTGGTCATCTGTTAAACCAGGGGCATGCACAACGGCCACGACAGCTTCCGGTTCACCCAGTTGCAGTAACTTGTCGAGGCTTTCATCTCGCGCTTGCCCCATTCGTGTCCAGCGACGTAGAAAAATCGGGTAACCACCTGGCGAACCCAGAACATGACTGGAGATCGCTTCTTTTACTCGCTTGATGTATTGCTCATCACGGCAATTGGGATTCAGGGGTACCCTGGCCTCACCCTTTTCCGTCAGACCATAGACAATCATTTTGGAATCATCGATCCTAACTGCCTGGAGATCCTGGTTTAGTAAAACGTTCAGGCGTAAGCTGTCTTCTGCTGAAAGATCCATAACTTCTATAAAAACTTAATTTAACTGGATGCGCTGGCCCCAGGGTACCTTGGCCTTGCCTTTGACTAACCAGATGGTAGGGCAAACCGATTCATGCTCGGGAAATTCCCCTTCCGCATCAGTGAAGTATACCAAAAGCTCAGGCTGCCGGTCTTGATTCTCTGTCCATTCAAAAACGGGAACAAAGGAGGTACCACCGCCACCTTTGATTTTTTCTGGCATTACAAACTTGTCCCAGGCCTCATAAGTCCATGGACATTCTTCTGCTAATGCGGAATCACAGGCTAACAAGGTAATCCGCGCTCGCATCTGCCCTTTAATGGCATTAATTTCGGAAACAAACTCTTCCACTTCACCATCCGAAATAGAACCACTGGTATCCACAGCGATCACGATATCCGCTTGTGAGCTGCGTAAACTCGGATAAATGGCTGGGTCACCACGACGTGATGAGGGGCGTGTATAACTGTAATCGTCACGTGCAATTGCATTCATGTATTTGGCGAGTAGCATTCGCCAGGGTAATTGGGGTTGTAACAGGTGATCAACCATCCGTGCCATTTCACCGCCCAGTTTTCCGGCTTGCATGGCGGACTGTGCAGCACCTGCCATGCGTTGTTGCCACTGAATGGCTAATGTTTCCTGTTCGGCTTTTGTCAGTGGAGGTGGTTGTGGTGCACCTTTGGCTTTATCGTCATCGACCTCACCTTGCAGACCATTACCCTGCTGTTGCTGCTTATCCTGTGGTTGTGGCTGTTGTTGCTGACGTGAATCATTAGGTTGCTGTTTACCTTCCCCTTTTTGTTCATCGTCACTTTTATCCTGCTTATCTTCCTGGTCTTCCATGTCTGGAGGCGGAGGCATATCTGACTTGCCGGTATCATTGTCACCATCTTTGGATTCATCGTCATACATGTGATGATCCAGCGGTTCATCATTGCTATTTTCATCTATCAATGGATAGATTTCTTCAGCTGTCATCCCCTCGTACTCTTTCATGTACATGGAGTTCGGAGGTGGTTTTAAACCATCTTTGATTAACAAGGGATTGATGGCGTAATCACAAGCCAGGTCCCAACGCATCTTGATGCGATGAGCACGACGTGCAAAATGTGACAAGGCACAATGCAGGGCCTCATGTGCGAGCATGAACTGCGTTTCTTCAAGGGTCAGGTTATCGATGAAATCAGCATTGTAATAAAACTTACGTGCATCAGTAGCAGTTGTGCGACACCATGAAGGATCACCCATTACCATTGGCAAGCGTAATACCAATGCGCCCAGGAAAGGTTTATCAATAATTAACCTGGTGCGCGCTGCACTGAGCTTTGTTTCTATGGGATTAAGTTTTTCAGCCTGTTCCATGTTTCTAAAGAAGAAGCAATATTATCCGTAAAGCATCACATCCGCCACGGCGTTCGACCATTGTGCAAACTGCGGTACATTAAAAATATCGGAGCCTATAGCACGATGTAAATCAGATACCAGCATGACACCCATTTCTTTCTGTGGGAACACGCTGGCATAGTCCAGAATATTTCCGTGTACAGCGCCTGCCTGTTCAGTATCTTTGGCACGAATGGCACGGCCTACCAGTGACGCGGCTACCGCATATTGCAAATCGATTTCCTTGGGTGCAGGTAACATTTCACCATTTACAATAGCATCAATGTCGGGTAACTGATCCAGATTATCAATGAAAGCATTGAGTTCAACACCAGCCGCTGGCCCAACGCATGCCTTAAATGCTTCCATGCGAATATCATGTTGATGTTCAAATTTCTGAATTGCGCGATGAGCAAACTCCCATGTGCGTGGAGTAGGGAATGCCTTATCAGTGTTTTCTGGTTCAAAGTTAAATAATAATTCTGGGCGGAAACGTAGAAAACCTATAACTCGTTCATCAATGCCATTGGCATAGGCCCAGGCAACCCAGTCATCCAGGTTCACTTCAAATTCAAAATGTGAAAAACGATTAGCCAGAGGTGATGGCATGGTATAAGTCACTCCGCGATCACCCTGGCGATTACCAGCTGCAAAGATGGCCCAGCCTTCTGGCACCTCGTATTCACCTAGCTTGCGATCAAGGATTAACTGGTAAGCAGCCGCAGAAACGGTAGGTGGCGCTGAAGTAATTTCATCGAGAAATAAAATACCCTGTTCACCATGACGTTTGGTATCAGGCAACATGGAAGGTATCGCCCATTCCACCATTTCTTCATTTCGAAAAGGTATGCCGCGCAAATCACTAGGCTCCATTTGCGATAATCGAATATCAATAATCGGCACATCATGCTTTTCTGCTACGTGCGAAATGATCTGTGATTTACCGACACCGGGTGGTCCCCACAACATAACAGGTGTGTGATGACCTTCTTTGGTACTGGCGAATTCTCTATCAAGTACTGTATATAAATGAGCGGGACGCATATCTTACTTCTTAATCCTTCAAATAAATCTAATATTAGAAACCGGCTTTCTTATACCATTCCTGTGCTTTTTCTTTGTCCATTTCAACCCCGTTCCCCTCATCGTACATCATGGCAATGGTTGTCATGGAACCCACCATGCCCTGCTCGGCAGCCTTTTCAAACCATTCCAGTGCTTTTGCCGGATCTTTCTCGACACAGTCACCTTCCATGAACATGAAACCCAGGCCGTGTTGAGCGACAGGATAGCCCTGCTCAGCCGCAGCCTTCATCCATTTCACTGCCATGAGGTCATTTTTGGCAACACCCAGGCCGTTCTGGTACATGATGGCCAAGCGATGCTGGGCCTCTGCATTCCCTTTTTCTGCAAAAGGCCCTAAAGACTGAGCAGCACGTGCAAAGTTCTTGGCCTCAAATGCAGCCATCGCACTGCTAAAATCCATTAAATCATTACTATCTTCAGTCATTTTCAGCTCCAACTGGCATTGAAATTGTCGTTACTAGCCCTATAGTATATCCTGATTTACTTATCCTACGCATCTACTCAAGTATTTCCTGTTAGCGATAGGATAAATGAGCATTTTCCCCCTCTATAGGGATATATGGTTTTACTAATATAGTTGGGTATACTCCCGTAGCCTGACAATATACCGCTACTTTATGCGGATATTTAACAGACGAGACAAATTTATGAGTGCAAATGAAGCAGCTTTAGCCATGCGTTCCGCTATTCAGAAGGTCGCTACAGGCCCTGAATACAGCAAGGACCTCTCCTATGAAGAAAGCCTGGCTGCCATGGAATATGTTCTGCAGGATGCAGCTGATCCCGTACAGGCCGCCGTATTCTTCATTGCCCTGCGCATGAAACGCGAAACCATGGATGAATTCAAGGGCATTCTGCAGGCACTCAAGAATAGCACAGACATCGTTGAAGCCCCCGTTGATGAGCTACTGGATATCGCTGACCCTTATGACGGTTATACCCGTGGTTTACCGGTATCTGCATTTTTACCCGCAACCCTTGCTGCAACTGGACTGCCTACCTTTATCCAGGGTCTGAATGAAGTAGGCCCAAAACTCGGTGTCACACCCTACAAAATCTTCAAGGCGGTGGGTAAACGTGTTGACATGCGCTCTAGCGAAGCCGCCGAACAGCTGGGCAATCCTGATGCTGGCTGGGCCTACCTGGATCAATCCAAATTCTGTAAGCCATTACATGATTTGCTACCCCTGCGCAGCCGTATTATCAAGCGCCAGGCACTGACCACAGTAGAAGTACTGCAACGCCCACTTGTTGGTCGTAAAGCAACACACCTGCTCACCGGGTTTGTCCACAAGGCTTATCCCCCGATTTACTCTGAACTTGCCCGTTTTTCAGGCTTTGACAGTGCCATGATTGTACGTGGTGTGGAAGGCGGCGTTATTCCGTCTCTGCAGCAGGAAGGCAAGCTGTTCTCCTTCCATGATAAGGGTGAAGAACAACAACGCCCCCTGGACCCGAAAAGCCTGGGTATTGAACAGTCAACCCGCGCGGTTCCGCTGCCAAAAGATTTGCCACAGGTGGAGCAAGCAGATAATATCGCGAACCCATTCGATGCTGACGCCGCTGCAGAGCGTGCCGCGCAGGCAGGAATGGCTGCCCTGAAAGGCGAAAAAGGCCCGGCTTATGATAGCCTTGTTTATGCTGGTGCGATTACCCTGTCACACCTGGGGCGTGCAGACAGCCTGGAAGCAGGTGCAGAAATGATTCGAAAGGTCCTGGACAATGGACAGGCCCTGGCCCACTTTGAAGCGGGCAAATAGTTGAACGATTTTGTTGAAATTGAGATAATTGCGTTTCGAACGAGGAGAGACTCATGAACCAAGAATATTATGATGCAGTAACTAAAATGGAAGAAATGGGCGTTGACCCTGAGTACATCCAAGGTTGGCAAGGTGGCTACCTGCACAACCCAGAGCGTGAAGAGCAACGTGTAAATGAAGCTTACAGCGCTGGTTTTGAAGACGGCAAAGAACGTTCTCAAGACAACTTCTCTAAGTGGACTAAATAATTAGTTTTACTTAACTGAATTGAAAAGGCCGCTCTTTGAGCGGCCTTTTTTATTTGCCTGGTTATTAAAATTTAACGGAATAAATTTGGAATGGCACGTTTGAAGTGATCCATGATTTCAGGCACCTCGATATCAATCATTTGCTGGCCGACCCATTTCTTGTCATCTTCATTTTTCATGACCTGTTTTACCTTGTCACCAAAGAAACGGCTCATGACAAAACTGGGGCCTTCATCCTCATCAAAAGCGAATCCGGCATAATCGGCAAAACGTTGATTCATCAGCTCGATAAACGGCTGTTTAAACTCCCCTTTCTTGCCAAGATCTCGCATGTTGTCCTCTAGATGCTTGGCGCATTTGCCTGCCAGCGCTGTCATAAATTCCATACGCTCGTTTTCATCAAAGCGCTCAATGGTCATACGATCGGCAATATGGATACAGAAAATCAGAACCTCGGTAATGATATCAATGCGGTCCTGCTGGGTTTCAGTCTTATACTGGGCATTTTCCATGCTTAACACGACATTCATTGCCAGTTTCCAGATAATAAACGCCATGGCACCACCGATTTCTTCAGGTGTGTGGGTTTTATCTTTTTTACTCCAGCGACTTTTAATACGTACCATAACGACCTCAAAACAAATTAATTCATATACTTAAGTTACAAACCTAAAGTACTTTTTCAAGTAGAACAGGAAAAATATCATAGTATTTTACTTGGTTTCTTAACCTGAAAACAATATTATACTTTCTTTATGTTGTTTATATCAGGTGTATCAATGAATTCAGGGTTACAAGAGCTCAAAGACACCGTTCAAAAGAACTGCCATATTTCCGACGCCCTTCATGCAGGTAACTACACGCTTTGTATCTACTTGATGAAAATGCGTGAATTTTATCGCTGGGAACAAAAACAGACCTTCCAGGACTCCCTACCACATGAACAGGTAGGAAGCTGGTTACGTCAACGTGAAAATCTCTGGGAAAGTCTTGAAGATAGTGAATTTGAAGACATTACTATGGGCAGGCAGTCCTTTAATCCTTTTGAGCATCAATCTATTAACGATATTTTGAATGTTAAAGGTCTGGTTTATAGCGGTGGCCTTGGCATAAATAACAAACCCCATTTCTTCCTTGGCAAACTTGAAAGTCGCCAGGAACATAATGGCTATACCGTTTTAATCTCTTCAGAAGAATATGCGCGCGATCTTACATCACCACCTGGGATGACCCAGGGAAATACCATATTTATACGTCGCGAATCGCTAAAAAGATTGTTATGGGAAAAACTGGAGACCTGGAACTGGAACCAGCCAGACAATGCAATGGGGCGAGCACTGTCCTTCTATGATTTTAAGCATGACATTGAAAATGCCCTTGAGCAAATGACTGAGGCTGAAACCCGCGCGATGCTTCTACATGAAGTTGGTGAAATCAAGGCTGGAGAATATCTTGGCAATGCATGGGAAGAATTACTGGTAAATTTACCTCATTCAAAAGCTGAAATCATGTTAAGGGCTATCAGGGATCACCTGGCTGATTCATTATCAACATTTCCAGAATTACTGGAACAACAAAATGAAGCTTCAATACACTTTTATATGGGTAACCTGAATAATATGCGTAAACATCTTTACCCGGGTTTACAAAAGGCCTACGAAGAATGGAGCGGATCAAATGACTTTTCCATATTAAAACAACAAAACGAGATTGCCCTGCAACATTGGCAGTCTGTTTGTGACAAAGTACTTGCTCTTGACAAAAATCAAGAAGACCTAAAATCAGCAATTGAAGACTTGATTGAATCGCATCGTCTGTAGGACAATTTACTTTTCCAGAAAACACCTGAATCAAGAAGTTTCCCATGCCACAAATTGAACAATCCATCACGCCTTTAAAAACTATAAAAGAAGTTAAACCCAATACTTTTATCTATGAGCAACATAATGCGCTGGATAAATCATTGTGTACCGAAATGATTCAGCGTTTCGAAAAACACGCCGAAGAACAATATGCAGGCCGACTTGGCCAGACTGTATCGCAAGATCAAAGCATAAAAAA
>JARRJY010000077.1:0-2602 GCA_037388705.1 Gammaproteobacteria bacterium | reverse complement strand
TTGATCGTGCCCTGTTCCAATCACTCGCCACCGCTATTAAAGAGTTCAGAGAAACCTTCCCCTACTTCAAAGGGCCATTCAAAGATATGGGTTATGGCATACAACGTTATAATCCAGGTGAATATTATCACTGGCATATTGACGGTGGCAGCCATGACTTTGCTATGCGCCAACTGGTTGCACTCTGGTATTTGAATGATGTCCCAGGCCCGGGGGGTGAAACTGAGTTTTTATACCAGGATATCAAGGTAACACCAGAAGCAGGAAAACTTGTTCTATTCCCTCCTTTCTGGACTCACGAACATCGCGCTTGCACAGTCAATGAAGGTATAAAATATATTGCAACCACATGGGTCGTTTTTGCCTGATGTGAACTACCAAATTTCCTCCCCATCAACAGAAAAAGAATGGAACGCTTACTACGATCTGCGATGGGAAATTCTTCGAAAGCCATGGTATCAACCTAAGGGTAGTGAAAAAGACGAGCTTGAAGATAGCTCTATACACAAAATCATCCTTAATCAGGATGATCAAATACTTGCCTCGGGTCGCATACATTTCACTGGTAAAAATACTGCTCAAATTCGCTACATGGCTGTGCTGCCTGAATACCGAGACATGGGGCTTGGAACAATGATATTAAACGCTCTGGAAGAAGAAGCATTAAAGCATATCGCCAGGGAAATAATCCTCCATGCCCGTGAAAGTGCCGTTGCGTTTTATGAGAAACATGGATATAAAATTGAGAAAGCTTCTCACCTATTATATGGTGATATCCAACATTTTCTTATGAAGAAAAAATTATAGCTATGCTTCAAACAATTGGTGGACTCGGTTTATTCTTACTTGGCATGATCGTCATGACTGATGGTCTTCGCTCATTGACCGGTCACTCGATACGCAATGCCTTAATGCGCTTTACTCATACACCTCTTACCGGCGTAATCACGGGTACGACATCAACAGCGATCTTGCAATCATCCAGTGCTACAACGGTAGCCGCTGTCGGATTTGTCGGTGCTGGTCTTATGACCTTCCCAGCCGCACTTGGCATTATTTTAGGCGCAAATATCGGCACAACAATGACCGGCTGGATAGTTGCGCTTCTAGGATTAAAACTTAACCTTGGCGGTTTTGTATTACCGATTATTTTTATAGGTACGATACTTAAGTTATTTGGGAAAAACCGTATTGCCATCATTGGCTATAGTTTTGCAGGCTTTGGTTTGATTTTTGTCGGTATAACAATGATGCAAAGCGGCATGTCTGGACTACAAGAATATTTCACTCCGGAATACCTACCTTCAGATACTATCCTCGATATTTTATTGCTGTTTTTAATTGGTATTATTTCCACTATCATTACCCAATCTTCCAGCGCGGGTGTAGCTGCAGCATTAACAGCTGTATATACAGGTGTTCTACAACTGGACCAGGCAATGATACTTGTTATCGGTATGGATGTCGGTACCACCGTCACTGCTGCAATTGCAACCATCGGTGGCTCTATAGAATCACGACGCACTGGTTTATCTCATGTTGTATTTAATCTTTTTATCGCATTAGGTGCCCTCCTCATTCTTACACCTTATAAATATTTATGGGAAACTTACCGCCCTGAATTTGTATCAGCTCATCCAGAAATTGTGCTGGTTGCCTTTCACACCACATTCAACCTGCTGGGTGTAATGATTGTATTACCTTTCGCCAGCCGCTTTGCAAGACTAATTCAACGCATCATAAAGTATGAACAACTCATCTATACGCAAAACCTTGATAATGCGCTACTTAAAGAGCCTGCCGTTGCATTAACTGCCATAAGATCATCCATCAAGAATCAACTGATTGATTTGCTATATACCATCAATCATATGCTGGGTGGAAAAATACCGAAAAAAGAAATAAAACTCGATGAGTTAAATACTGCCATGGAGCAGACGCAAAGCTATATTGATAATTTACATCTTGGCGGTCAACACGGTGAAGACTATGAAACAACTGTTGGTACGCTTCATGTATTGGATCATCTTCAGCGACTATACAAACGATGCACAGAAACGGAACGTGCGGCAGTCGCCAGGAGATACAAGAAACTTCATATCATCAACCAAAAAATAATTGAAAGCAATAACCATATTATTGAAGAGCTACATAATAATCTCTGGTACGAAGCATCCATATATGCTCGAAGTGAACTTTCAAATATAGAAAACTCCCTGGAAACCATTCGCGATGAGATTATGGAAGACGTGGCGACAGACAATATCGACGCCCCGCAGGCCAACCATTACCTTGAAGCCGTGCGCTGGATTTCCCGGGTTGGCGACCATATCGAGCGTATTACGTTTCACCTGTCAACCGGTAGCGAACGCCAATTTATTGAATAATATTGATTGAAATCAAATTACTAGCGCAGATTTTCTAGTTATACTGTAAAGATGGAAGATAAAACGATTGTTCCCACCAAATACTGGCACAAGCTTGATGACGGGCGTATTCAATGTGACTTGTGTCCCCGTGAATGCAAGCTTCATGAAGGCCAGCGGGGCTTATGTTTTGTTCGGGAAAACCTCAATGACGAGATTGTCCTGACCACCTATGG
>JARRJY010000076.1:0-13897 GCA_037388705.1 Gammaproteobacteria bacterium | reverse complement strand
GTTATAGCTGGCCAGCTGTTTATTCAGCGCATCCAGGCTATGGTGCAACCACCAGCGTGATGCTGCACCTGGTGACCAGGGATGCTCTTCATCCTCTGAATGAATAAAAACAGGTATTACAGATTCACTGTTTTGACAAACCCAGTTTAATGCCGGGTTGTCATGCAACCGCAAATAACGCCGGAACCACAGGATAGTTACTTCAGATATACTAAATATATATACTTTACTGAACCGGTAAGCGCTTGTTATTCGGTTTAATCATTAACATCTGTACTGTACCGATACTGCGCTCCAGGAAACCGCCTTCACAGTAACAAAGGTAGTAATTCCACATACGCAGGAAAGTCTCGCTGTAACCCATCTTTTTAATCTGTGGTGTGTTCACCGTGATATTTTCTCGCCACTTGCGCAAGGTGGTCGCATAATGGGGACCAATATCTTCCAGGTGGTACAGGCGCATATCCGATTTTTTAGTAATGATATCTGCCATGGTAGTAACTGATGGCAAGCCACCACCGGGGAAAATATAGCGCTGGATAAAATCAACCGAGCGTCTGGCCTGTTCATAGCGCTGATCCGCAATGGTAATTGCCTGGATCAACATCATGCCATGTGGTTTCAGTAAGGCATTACATTTTTTAAAGTAGGTCGGGTAATGTTCATGGCCTACAGCTTCTATCATTTCAATGGAAACAAGCTTGTCATATTGCCCTTCAAGGTTTCGATAGTCCTCCATTAGTACCGTGACACGATCCTGTAGTCCTTCATCCCTGACGCGTTGGCAGGCAAGTTCGTACTGCTCACGGGAAATGGTCGTTGTGGTAACCCGGCATTGATAATGTTTTGCAGCATAGACTGCCAGCCCGCCCCAGCCTGTACCAATTTCCAGCAAGTGGTCGGTCGGTAGTAAATCCAGTTTCTGGCAGATGATATCCAGGCGATTGAGCTGTGCCTGGTGCAGACTCATATCCGAATTATCAAAAATAGCACACGAGTACATCATGGTTTTATCGAGCATGAGTTTGAAAAACTCGTTACCCAGGTCATAATGCGCGGCAATATTACGTCGACTACCCGCCTGTGTATTCCTGTTTAACCAGTGCAATATTTTTTGTAGTGGCCTGGTAATTGCGGCAAAACCTGATTCCATCCTGTCAACAGTATCCAGGTTACATGCCATTACCTGGATAAAACCGGTTAAATCATCACTTGACCAATAACCATACATGTAGGCTTCACCGGCGCCAATTGATCCACCAAATGCCACATCACTGTAAAAACGTGGATCAAACACATAAAGTTTTACGCTAACCGGGCAACGCCTGGTTTGTTTTCCAAAATAATATTTCTGTCCCGAATCAATAAGTATTATTTCGCCATCATGAATTTCTCTTAAACGATTGAATATTGCACGCTTGGCAATGCCATCAAGAAATCGTGGCTTGGGTGTAGTACCCGGAACAATTTGTGATGAAATACCATCTACAGTTTCAGTATATTCATTCATAACAACTACGCTTAATCTGCGCCTCTTGGTGAATAATTATCTTTGTCAGGATGATCAAAAACAGGAACTTTCTTCAATAACAGCTTTAATGCCTGCCAGTAAATTGCCATGATGACTTTCATGCTCATAAATGGATAACGTATCAACATACTTGCACAGGCTTTGCTGTTAATCGGTTTACGTACCAGGCCTAGTGTGGCATCGAAGATTTTTTTATCATCCTGGTAATTTTCCATATGGACACCCAGCTTTTCCTCCGGGCTGGTAAACAACCAGTCATAATCGATATCCATGGACATAAAGGGAGATACATGAAATTCTTTTTTTCGACTGAACCTCATCTTGTCACCACTGTATAAATTATCCTTGCCAGGTAACACATAAAGATGTCGCTCACCCCACGGCGTATTATTCACTTCTGCAACAATCGTCTCCACGTGAGTATCATTTTTATCAAAGCAGTAATAAAAACTGACCGGGTTAAAAATATAACCAAAGTATCGTAACTGGGTTAGTAGCCTGACTGGACCGCCAGGTGTCTTTCCTGTGTTTTTTTCAACAAGACTATATATTGTCTGTTTGAGTGATTTACCTGCCTCATGTATATGATCTGATTCACGGAACCATGCCAGTGATGGCTTTTGCGTTGACCATAACCAGCGCTTATGAAAAACCTGATCCAGTTCATCCAGATCCAGGTATAAATAAAAAAGGCGATAATTAAACGCGTGTTGTCTTGGCGTAAAACGCCGGTGACTAACTTGCCCTTCGTAAAAACAACTGTGCATTGTTTTGCTCCTCGAAGTGTTGAAGTGCATTTAACGCGCTAATGACGCCATCTTCATGAAAACCATAACGCCAGTACGCACCACAGTAATAAGTGCGGTTTACACCGTTTATCTCCTGCTGGCGTTGTTGCTGCTTTATGCCATCCGGTGTGAAAATCGGGTGGTGATAAGTTATCCGTTTAAGAACTTTGTCTGGGCTGATGGCCGCACTGTTGTTTAACGTGACACAAAACTGAACCGGTGCATCAATGTTCTGCAGGATGTTCATATTATAGGTTACAGGTACACGTTCATTATCATTTTGCAGCAAATGATAATTCCAGGATGCCCATGCCAGCCTGCGCTCCGGTAATACTTCGTCATCCGTATGCAATACCGCTTCATTAACCTGGTAAGGAATACTGCCAAGAATTTCTTTTTCCAGTGACGAAGCATCATTCAGCATAGACAATGCCTGGTTGCTATGTGTCGCAATAAACACCTGGTCAAATTTTTCCGCTTCTTGTCCAACAACCTTGACCATGACATGTGTCGGGTAACGAGCAATGCTTTGTATAGGCGAACTGGTATGGATGCGATCATGAAAACTCGCTGTCAGTTTTTTCACGTATTCGCGGGAGCCACCCTTAATCACATACCATTGGGGACGGTCATTTACGCTTAATAAACCATGGTTATGGAAAAAGCGAATGAAGAACCCTGCCGGAAACTGGTACATTACACCAGGATTAGCTGACCATATCGCTGCTCCCATCGGCACCAGGTACTGTTCAATAAACTCTTTTCCATAACCACCCCGGTATAAAAATTCAGCAAGACTCATATCCAGATCCTGCTTATCGATCAGCGAGGTTGCCTCACGATTGAAACGCAGGATATCTTTTATCATGCGATAAAAAGACGGGTTAATGATATTGCGACGCTGTGCAAACAGGGTGTTCAATGAATTACCGTTGTACTCCAACCCGGTGCGTTCACATTTCACACTGAAACTCATATTTGATGGCTCGGCTTCAACGCCAAGCTCATCCAGTAGCGCAATAAAATTCGGATACGTTTTTTGATTAAAGACAATGAAACCGGTATCGACTGCGTAATTCTTACCCTGCCACTCGATATCATGGGTATGGGTATGACCACCAACATGAGTGTTTGCCTCGAAAACCGTAATATCGTGATTTTTTGCCAGGTGATAGGCCGCAACATTACCCGCAATACCTGTTCCAATAACAGCAATTTTCATATGTAGTCACCTCGCAATTGCATCACTCTTTGCCTGTCGATACCTGTTTCCATTTTTGCGGTACCTTTTTAACCTTGGTGATGTCATAACCAAGTTCTTTTAAAAATTTTAAATGCGCCTGGTAGTCTTTCTGCGGAATGGCCGGTGTTCTTGCCATAATCCAGACATAATCGCGTTTTTCCCTACCGATGATGGTTTGTTCGTAATCCTTACTCAGGTAAATGATTCGATAATCGGCCTTGATGGGCCAGATAAACTGCATACCCCAGGTAGCATTAGTTTTTGTATCAAACACGTAGCCTGTGGGTTTATAAACTTTCTTTTCTCCGTCAAAACTATCTTCGTAAAATGTGAATGTTGTGGCTATCGTGCCATCGTCATTCAGTCGATAGGACTCGACGGCATTGTGGGCGCCCTTTTCAATGAACGTTGGGATGTTGGC
This sequence comes from Gammaproteobacteria bacterium, assembly GCA_037388705.1. Taxonomy (GTDB): domain Bacteria; phylum Pseudomonadota; class Gammaproteobacteria; order UBA6429; family Thiohalophilaceae; genus JARRJY01. Next base: position 9,914 of record JARRJY010000076.1, on the reverse strand, counting down.
AACGACATACCAGTCACCCATGAATTTTTTTAAATCCACTTTATCGACTGTTTTCATTGGCGGATAGCTGCTACAACCACTAAGCCCTATTATTGTTCCAATAAAAACTATACTCCTGGCTAACGTCATCATCTTATTGCACCATGTATCTCAGGCGTGCACCTGATTCGGTTGTTGATTCCAGTGCCAGCCACTCCTGGTCCCTGGAGTACCACAGGTCAATACTGAATTTCGGGTTGGTAATACGGTATTGCCTTGCCCTGACATCATTGCCATCCTTCACTATCACCGACTCACCCAGCGATTGAATATTTACTTCTTCAAGCTTGCCGGTTTGCACATTCAATAGTTTTTTGCTGTTAAGTAAAGCAGGATCCCAGTAGGCAAATGTTCTTACACATCCGGACAAGTTTTGAGAACCATCATGAGTATGTAATTGCATGCCATGATCATTGTATTTACCACGCACAAACAGCTGCTCACCGTTATCATCTGTTGTCGCGTTAATTGCCTGTAAACAATCCCCTTTCCAGACTTCGTTATTCTGATGTAAATAGCTATAGGCAGTGAAAAACAGGAACCTGACATCAAAGCTGGCTTCGCTGCTAACATAGGTTTGGTTGTTGTGTGGTGTCACCATGAATTTATGATGTCCAATTTCCTTATCGCCAAGAAATACCTTGAAGTCGTAACGTTTTGCCTGCATTGCCAGGCTACCTGGTAAATAAGTTGAGTTGACCAACAAAAATAAAAGCAATAACTTTTTCATGAAGAGCGCCCTCCATTAACAAATTGTGCTGTTTGTTTTCCTGGTGGACCCGGGATGAACGCGTTAGTAGCTTCAATGTACTGTTTGTAAGCGGGACGTCGTTCTGTAATAGTTTCTTCAAGCATCACGACCCCGGAGAACTTCAATAACAGCCAGTTCATCAGTAACGGCGCAGGTAATGTCCACCAGGCACCACTTCCCACTGCAAACAGGTAAAATCCCCACCAGATGAGTGCTTCACCAAAGTAATTGGGATGACGGGTATATCGCCATAGCCCCTGGTCCATCACTTTCCCATGGTTGGCGGGATCAGACTTGAAGCGTGCTAGCTGCCAGTCACCAACGCTTTCAAAAAACATGCCGGTTAACCACAAGCTGATTGCCAGGATGTCGACTAGCATGAACGATGTTGAACTACTCATTACCGGCCATAACGGCAATGAAATGAACCAGGCCAGCACCGCCTGCAGAATAAAAATAATGCCCAGGCTCTTAAAGGCAAAATGTGGCGAATTGTTTTTCCTGATCTGCTGATAACGTCGGTCTTCAGGCTCACCCCAGTTACGCCATGTCAGGTATACCGACAAACGTAATGCCCAGATAAGCAACAGGCTGATGATTAACAGGTTCCTGTTACTTAACATTTCTGCAGTTACAACGTAGATCACACCGCCAGCCAGGATCATTAATGACCAGATACTATCTACGATACTAACGTCCCGTTTTACAATGCTAATTATCCAGGTGATAGTGGCCAGCACTATCATTACTACTAAGCCTTGCAGATACACAGAGTAAGTCATCGTTATGCCCTCGCCTGTATATAACCGTCAAATCTTTCGGATAAAACCATGAGCAATGGTGTAAAGACTGCCCAGCCAACAAATAAAGCGCCGAGGGCCAGGTAAGTTTCACTGAACTCGACTGCGCCAAGTCGCTGTCCAGCGTAGTAAGCTAACGGACCACCAATCGCACCAAACGTTACCGCATATAAAAACTTTCCTTTCAACCAACGTAAGGAAACATTCAATGTTGTCGCAAACAATGCCCACATCATGATGATCCAGTAAGGTGCAAGGAAAGGTAGCCACATACCCGTTGAATAAACCAGCACGCCCTGCCATACGAGAACGCTATCCCAGGCCAGTCCAATCAAAACTGCAAGACCAATCAGTTTCACTTCACTGCCAGGTACCTTTGCACGCCAGACATGTAAAACAATTATCAGGCTCGCAATTACCGCACCAATCAGTGGTTGCTGTTTAGCTGCACTAATAACGCAGGCTAACCAACCCAGCTGGAATAAAACAAAATTTATCAACGATGTTTTCATGGCGATCTTCCTGTAAAAAAATTATTCGCTCTTTTCAAACAGGTAATGACTTACCCACCATTGCTGGCCATTGTCGTAGGCAAATAATTCGGCACACGCCATGAAAAAAATGCGCCAGCGACTCCACCAGCACTGTGCCTGGTCTTTACCGTAAGTACGCTCAAATATCTTCCACAATGCTTCACCTTGCGCATCCATTTTTTCCAGCCAGGCATTCGCTGTTTTCTCATAATGCGTACCATCCCAACGCCAACGCCTGACGAATGCCAGGTCCTTTTGAAACATAACGGGTAGTTCATCACTGGGCATCATGCCACCCGAGAAAAAATGACGACTCATCCAGTCGCTTGGGCCGTTATCTTCGAATACGTAAGGTACACTGCGATTAACAAAAATATGCTTGAAAAAATAACCACCGGGTTTTAACCAGCTGGCAACGCGTGAATAAAGTTGCTGCCAGTTACGCATGTGTTCAAACATCTCGATGGACACCACCCGGTCATAATGATTTTTAGAGGTATCAAAATCATTCATATCACAGGTGATAACATTGATATTTTTCAATCCCTGGTTAACCGCCTGTCGTTCAATAAACTGGCGTTGTGAATGTGAGTTTGAAACAGCGGTGATCTGACTGGTTGGGTAGTGCCTTGCCATCCATAAGGTTAACGAACCCCAGCCACAACCCAGTTCAAGGATCTGTTGCCCATCAACTAATTGTGCATGCTGACATGTTTCATTAAGGCCAACCCATTCCGCTTCATCTAAACTGGTCACTCCCTGTGGCCAGTACGCACAACTGTACTTAAGATGCGCACCCAGCACTGCCTGGAAAAATTCAGCAGGCACTTCATAATGTTGTTCATTGGCTTTTTCGGGTAGCAAGGCAACAGGTGCAGCATTCATCTCCTTGATAAAACTGAATGTTTGTTCTGCCATAGCTTCGACATCTGCCGCATCAATTTCTTTTAAGCGCTGCTTTAATAAATACCTGATACCACGCCTTAACACGATATCAGGCACATAACCCTGTTCAGTAAGATCAAACGCAAGTTGGCTGGCATTATTCATAATAGTTACTCCCTGGTTCCTTATGAGGACACCACTGGTAATTCTTTTCCGATAGTATGTAGACCGACTATAAGATCATCAGCCAGTGGCCTGGCACCGATTTCTTCCAGTGACTGGCGATGTTGCTGTGCAAAACTACCGCCAATAAATACCGGTACTTTGCTGAGACTCACCACTGCACTGATTTCTTCTTCAACATCACCGGTAACCGCACCGCTGGATCCTGACAAGACCACGGCATCGCTCTGTGAGCGTTTTACGACTTCGGGTAATTGTGCCAGTGGCATGTCGGCGCCAAGCAGGATGATGCGATACCCACGTGCATGGGCTGATAGTGCAAATAACAACAAGCCGAATTCGTGCTGTTCGCCGGGTAAACAGGCGGCAACAATGCGTGGCCCGTTGTTTTGCAGGTTGCGATGATGAAAGCGCGCGCCCAGCTTGTTGCGCATGAAGACACTGAAGAAATGCTCCTCGGCGATACCGGCGGATTCCTCCTGCCAGCGCTTGCCAAGAATCTTCATCAGTGGCAACAACAGCTGCCGCGTGACCACGTCTACCGGGTACAGCGACATGGCCTCGTTATAAACAGTTTCGAGAATCGCTTCGTTAAAGGTGGCCACGCCATCCAGCATGGTTTGCTGGTAGCGCTGCCAGGGACCGGATTCTTTTTCAGCCACGTCATCCTTTCGGCTGATGTTTTTCAGTGCATCGGTCACCCGGCTGATGGCAATCCCCTCGTCCAGTAATCTCAGTATGCTCTTGATGAGTTCAACATCAGCACTGGTATATAGCCGGTGCCCCGCTTCCGTGCGCATGGGTTGCAGTAATCCGTAGCGACGTTCCCAGGCTCGCAGGGTAATGGCATTAACGCCGGTCATGGCTGAAACCGTGCTGATGGGATAAACACCGCTGTCATTGAGTTGTGAACTGGTCATTACACAATACCTATACAATACTTGTACAAACTATAGACATCACCAACCAAGCTTGTCAAGAATAAATTATTAGTCTATATTTTCATCAAGTTATGATGAATAAACGTAGATTCTTTATTATACAAATACTGTACATATAGGTGAAATTATGACGAAACGTCGCAAAGCAACACCATCAAACACAGATTTCCTGGCTGAGCTGGTACTTTGGCAAAACAACCCGGAGCAGGCCGAGATAATCAGCCAGCTGGCCCACCAGGGCAATCGTGATGCCCAGTATGCGCTCGGTCTCATTTATGCCGAGGGACGCGGGATCGAGGAAGACCAGGTACAGGCTTACTACTGGTTATCAAAAGCGATGGCGCAAGGTGACCAGGATGCGGAAACACTCAGGCAGATCGTTCAACAGTCCATGAGTTTCGACGAAATCAGGCAAGCCGATCATAAACTGGCGTACGGGCATACTCACTAGGGGGCGCACGATGAAAAACCTGTTGTTATTCCTGGTTGGTATGCTTGCACTGCGTACAGGCAGCGTGATTGCTTCACCTGATCGCGCAACCTGTGCACCCATACTTGATGTAACCGTGCGCAGCCTGAATGAAAATAAAGCTATCAATCTCTGCCAGGTCTACAAAGACAAGGTGGTATTGATCGTCAACACTGCCAGTAAATGTGCCTTCACTTCGCAGTATGAAGGGCTGGAATCCCTGTATGAAAAATACAAGGACAAAGGCCTGGTGGTGCTGGGGTTTCCTTCCAATGATTTTGCCAACCAGGAACCCGGTAGCGAAAAACAGATACAGAGTTTTTGCCGCCTGACCTATGGCGGGGTGAAGCAGCTGGCGAGTACCCGGCCTGGAATTTCCACAAGTACCTACTGGATAGAAACGGGAATTTTGTTGCCAGTTATTCCAGTTTTACCAAGCCCTTGAGTAAAAAACTTGTTAAACGAATCGAGTCTCTTCTGGAGAGATGACTTGTAGATACATGACCAGAGAGAACGTAACCAAAATGCAACTAACAATTTTTTACGATAGCCGTTGCCCGTTATGCCTGGCAGAAATGCAACACCTGGCAAAGCATGATAAGGATAATCGCCTCAGGCTAATTGACTTGCATGCCTGTGATTTAAGCCGCCTGTATCCTCATATTAACAAGCAACAGGCGATGCAGCACCTACATGGTCAACTGGATTCAGGGGAATTGCTTTACGGGCTTGATGTAACCTGCAAGGCCTGGTCACTGGTGGGCAAATATCGCTGGCTGAAAATTTTACGCTGGCCGCTCTTCAAGCCCGTCGCCGATCTGGGCTATCAATTTTTTGCTCGCTATCGTGAAAACATTACTTTTATTTTTACCGGCAAGAATCGCTGCAAGCAATGCGCTATAGAGAAGAATTAACATCAGAAAATTGCCTCCCTGTCAGCCAGTTCTCGCTGGAACGGAACAACGTTATTCGTCGTCGCGACGCTTATAATCCCCTTCAATGGTTTTTCCCGAGTGGTCTCTGTGTTGATGACGGGTAGACTGCTGCCAGTGCTGGCTGGAAAAACCTGATGCGCCCATCATAACGCCACGGCTCAGGATAAACCGGGCAAGCTTTCTTCTTAACGGTGGGATCAGCACCAGGAAGCCCAGGGTATCGGTAAAAAATCCCGGTGTAAGTAACAGCGCACCGGACAGTAATAACATCACCCCTTCGATCAGCGCCGTTGCGGGCAATTCACCCTGTGCCATTTTGCGTTGCGCATCATAAAGTGTTGCCAACCCCTGTAATCTGAGCAGGGCCGCGCCGATCACCGCAGTGCCCACTACCAGGAATATTGTCCAGCCGGCACCAATTACCTCACCAACCTGTATTAATAGGTATATTTCGATGAGCGGGATGGTGAGAAACAATATAAAAAGCAGGCGAAATAGCGGCATTTCTGAATAATTCTCCGATTTGTTGGATGACTGCAAATTAAGCAACTGTGCGATTATACCTTTTGCCCGGGCTCATTATGCTGGTATCTTTATGAAATGGCGGAAAAACAACATATTATCGCCCTGAATACCTGCCCGGATGAACAAACAGCCAGCAATATCGCCAGCAAACTGGTGGAACACAGACTGGCTGCCTGCGTCAACATTGTACCGGCCATCAGGTCAGTATATCTCTGGCAGGGAAAAATAGAACAGGACAACGAGGTCCTGCTGATTATAAAGACCCGCAAGGACATATTTTCACGGCTGGAAGCCCTGATCCGGGAACATCACCCGTATGAACTTCCTGAGATCGTGGCTGTCCCTATCGATACGGGTCTGAAAGAATACCTGAACTGGATGGATGAATCGCTGGATATAACAACATGAAAAAAATATTTACCCTCTGCTTATCTTTACTACTTGGCTTAACCTTTACCCTGGCTGCAAGTGCAGAAGAAGAACTTCTCGAACCGGAAAAAGCCTTTGCCCTTTCCAGCAAAATGAAAGATGACAATACCGTCATCGTTAGCTGGAATATCGCGAACGGGTATTACCTGTATCGCAGCAAGTTTAAATTTGAATCCGCTACCGAGGGCGTCAGCCTGGGGGAACCCGTGTTCCCCAAAGGTAAAATAAAAAATGACGAGTTCTTTGGCCAGGTTGAAATCTACCGCCATAACATCGACGTTGAAATCCCCGTCATTCGTGATAACAAGTCTGTTTCCAGTTTCACTTTAAAAACCGTCTCGCAGGGCTGTGCTGATCTTGGTGTTTGTTATCCACCCTTGAGACAGGAAGCCAACTTAACACTGGCAGCAGCCGAGTCTTCAGCCGTTACCAGCTTGGGTTCGTTAAATGAAGACCTGGGCCTGGCTGGTGAAGACGAGGTACTGGAACCGGACCAGGCTTTTGTTTTCAGTGCTCAACTGGTCGACCCCAACACCATTGAAGCTCGCTGGCAGGTTGCAAAAGAACACTACATGTACCGCGACAAGATCAAGGTCACACTGATGGAAGGTGATAACGTCAAGCTAGGCACATTTGACCTGCCACAGGGCGATGAGAAGCACGACGAGTTCTTTGGAGATATCCGGGTATTCCATGACGAAGTGATTGCCAAACTGCCATTAATCCGTGCGACAAAAGATCCTTCCAATATAAAAGTAAAATTTACATACCAGGGTTGCGCCGAGAAACTCGGAATCTGTTACCCACCTATTAATAAAGAACAGGCATTTGAATTACCGTATGCCTCCAGCCTGCTAACAGCAGCTGATGCAGGAACAGCTACGACATCAACTGAAAAAGAATTTGTTTCCGAGCAGGATAAATCGTTAGCGGTCTTACAATCCGGCAGCGCGATCAAAATCATGGTGTACTTCTTCCTTGGCGGCCTGGCACTGGCCTTTACCGCCTGCATGTACCCGATGATTCCTATTCTTTCATCGATCATTGTCGGTCATGGAGAAAACATCAACCGTGCCAAGGCTTTCAGTATCTCGATGGCTTATGTACAGAGCATGGCCATCACCTTCGGTATCATGGGTGCGTTGGTCGGAGCATTTGGTGAAGGACTCAATATCCAGGCCTGGTTCCAGCAACCAGTAGTACTGATCGTCTTCTCGTTGATCTTTGCAGGCCTGGCCCTGTCCATGTTCGGTTTTTATAACATCCAGGTGCCTGCATCTGTTCAAGGCTGGTTAAGCAACTTCAGTAACAAGCAGGAAGGTGGTACCTTGCACGGCGCCATCTTCATGGGTGCCGCGTCCGCATTAATCATCGGTCCATGTGCGGGACCGGTCATTATTGGCGCGCTGGCCTACGTGGCTACCGCGGGTGACTGGGTACTGGGTTTCCTCTCCATGTTTATCCTGGGTAACGGTTTAGGTTTACCGTTATTGTTTGTTGGTACACTGGGCGGTCAGCCGGTACCTGGATGGATACCGTCAAGGCCGCGGCCGGTGGTGTGTTACAGGCTATTGCACTATTATTCCTGGAACGTATTACCTTTATCTCCGCCACCATGATCATGCTGGCCTGGGCCACCTTGTTTATCGTAGTCGGTGTTTACATGGGTGCACTGGGGCAAATCAGGGAAGGCGCTTCTGGTTGGCACAAATTATGGAAAGGCATCGGCCTGGTATTTATCTTCTACGGCGCACTGGTAATGCTCGGTGGCATGACCGGGGCGCGTAACTTTAATGATCCATTACATGGTTCAACACTCACTATGGGTGGTGGCGCTGCAGAAGTACAGCACCTGAAATTCAAACGCATCAAAACCGCGGATGATCTAAAACAGGAAATTGCTGATGCTAAAGCGGCACGTAAATACATCATGCTCGACTTCTATGCCGACTGGTGCACGTACTGCAAACAGTTTGAAGACTATGTGTTTAGTAACAAGGACGTGCAGAAAAAGCTAAAAGACTTTGTGCTGTTACAGGCTGATGTTACTGCCAACGATGAGCAGGATAGAGAGCTGAATAAATTCACTGGTGTACAGGCACCGCCGGCCATCCTGTTCTTCGACAAAGATGGCAAGGAAATCAAGAAATACCGTATCGTCGGTAACATGGATGCCGAAACCTTCCTTGCCCATGTTGATAAAATCACCGGTCAGTAAGTAACAGTAAAGTAGTACAGGATTCAAAATGAACAATTCAAAACAAATCATCATCGTTGTTGTCGTTGCAATTATCGGGCTAGGCGGTGGATTTTTTCTTAACCAGTACCTGGCAAAAGATAAATCAGCCAATGCCATGCCACATGCAGAACGCAAGGTGGATATCAGCACACCGGAGTTTCGTCCCGAGTTTGCATTAAAAGACCTGGAAGGCACTACCCGGTATGCTAAAGAATGGGATGGCAAAGTATTGTTGATCAACTTCTGGGCTACCTGGTGCCCACCCTGTGTACGCGAAATTCCTGCCTTCGTTGATCTGCATGAGGCTTATAAAGACAAGGGCTTTGAAATTGTCGGTATCGCCATTGACAACAAGCAGGCTGTTATCGACTTTATTGATCCCATGGGTGCGGATTATCCAATTCTGCTGGGTGAAGAAGCAGGAATAAAATTATCCCAGGCCTACGGTAATCGTCTGGGTGTACTACCTTATAGCATCATTGTTGATCGTAAAGGGAAGATCGTCAGTACGCATCGGAGTGAGATGACGTATGATGCGGTGGAAAAAGCCATCAAGCCGCTTCTGTAAGTTATATGCCGACGCTGGCCGGCAGCAGGTCATTTTCTTTGTTTGCCCAAAGAAAATTGACGAAAAGAAAGGGCGCCCGAACACTCGTATGTTTAGAAAACAAAAACGTTTTCTAAACACATTCCCTCGTTCCTCAAATCAAACAGGCACTCGCAGCAGCGATGTAGTCGCGTGTGAAAAATCTTTTTAGATTATTTGTTAAGCGAACGTCTGCTATCGGCCAAAAGCGGTCATTCGCGCATTTTATTTCAAGGTTAATGATTAATTAAACTCTACTTAGTGTTAAATTTATAAAATGGTCAGGATTCGAAATGGAAAATTGGAATATCGTATCCCCTGCTGAAGTAAAACCAAGACCAGAATAGTTTCCATCGAGCTCGCCACATATAGACAGGTTAAGTTCGATTTTATAAATATTTATTTTTTCATCAGGGATCTGAATAGCACCGTTGTACACACATCCATCTGTGTCTGAACCATTGATAACACCGGTAGCATCAATTGAAAGTGTGGTGATCTTGCCCCCACTGAGTTCCTCAGACCAATTACTGTCAATCACAGCCAAAAAAGCCCCTCTGTCTGTCAGCTCTGAATAGTCCATACTAAATCCTTGGTAC
>JARRJY010000075.1:0-9295 GCA_037388705.1 Gammaproteobacteria bacterium | reverse complement strand
CTATTACCTCCATTTTATTGAGCCTGACATCCCAGGATGCCAATGCCAACAAACCTGAACAGCTGGTTATCCCGGAACAGCAATCCCGTTTTGTTCAACCCACTGAAACCAAACAGCAACAACAAATCACCATTCCCCTAACCATACCGGAAAGCTCACCAGAAACAGGGGTCACAAGTCATGATGACGGTGACGATGATGTTCGACTCCAGCGACTTAGCTTTAAGGTAAAAGCCGGGGATTCGCTGGCCTCTCTTTTCAAGAGAAGCGATTTATCTGCAACTGAACTGCACCAGATAATGAAGCTGGGTAAAGACACCCGTAGCTTGCGCTATATTAAACCGGGCCAGCAATTTCGCATCAGTGTTAATGATCAACAACAAATCCAGGAATTATTTTACGATATCGACAAGATGGAAAGCCTTCATATTACACGTGATGGCGATTCTTTCCATGCAGTGCTTGTGCAACGCCCGGTAGATATTCGTAGCAACTATGCCTCTGCAACCATTGATAGCTCCCTGTTTGAAGCTGGCAAAAACGCTGGCATGAAAGATGCGTTGATCATGCAACTGGTTGGCATCTTTGGTTGGGATATCGACTTTGCCCTGGATATTCGTAAAGGCGATAGTTTTAATATTCTCTATGAAGAACATTTCATGGAAGGCCGTAAAATTAAAGATGGTCCAATCATTGCTGCTGAATTTACAAACCAGGGCCGCACATATCGTGCAGTACGTTATACCGATGCCAAAGGTCGTACTGATTATTTCTCTGACGATGGTCGTTCCATGCGTAAAGCGTTCCTTCGTACGCCGGTTGATTTCCGTCGCATCAGTTCCCGTTTTGGCAAGCGTCATCACCCGACACTTAACCGTATGAAAATGCATAAAGGTGTCGACTATGCCGCTAAAACCGGTACGCCTGTTAAAGCTGCTGGCGATGGCAAGGTTGCCTTCCGTGGACGTAAAGGTGGCTATGGCAAGGTGGTTATCCTGCAGCATGGTGGGCGTTACAGTACACTTTATGCACATATGTCACGTTTTAAACGGGGCGTATATCCCGGTAAGCGTGTAAAACAGGGACAAATCATCGGTTATGTCGGTAGTACCGGACGTGCAACAGGCCCTCACCTGCATTATGAATTCCGTGTTAATGGTGTTCACCGAAATCCTTTAACAGTGCGTTTGCCTGATGCCGCCCCGATAGCCAGGCAATATAAAGATGACTTTATGGCCAGGTCACAAAACCTGTTAGCACAACTGGACTCTCGTAAACCTACCCGTGTTGCTATCAACAATTAATCCACACGTCTAAGGCTCTGTCATGGGCGCCTATTATATCGGTTTAATGTCCGGAACCAGCATGGATGGCATCGACGCGGCGCTGGTTGAACTGGATGATAACCACTGCCAACTGATTGCCCACCATACTCATCCAATTCCTGACGAGTTACAGCAATCTTTACTCTCTCTCATAGAGCCGGGTGATAATGAACTGGCCCGCATGATGGACTGTGATGTGCAGCTGGGAAACCTGTTTGCTGTGGCTGCCAATGCATTATTAACGAAGAGCGACATAAACTCTTCCCAGGTCATAGCAATTGGCAGTCATGGCCAAACCCTGCGACATTATCCAGACAGTAAGAACCCGAGTACATTACAGATCGGCGATGCCAATATCATTGCACATGAAACAGGGATCATGACCGTGGCAGACTTCCGTCGCCGTGATATGGCTGCCGGGGGCCAGGGTGCACCACTTGTTCCCGCTTTCCATAAAGTCATGTTTTCAACTGATAAAAACGATCAGGTTGTCGTAAATATCGGTGGTATTGCTAACATTACCCTGCTACCTGCTGATAGTGATAAAAAGGTCTGCGGTTTTGACACCGGTCCCGGGAACTGTTTAATGGATGAACTGGCTCAACAACACTTGAAGCTGGCCTACGATCGGGATGGAGAATGGGGAGCCAGCGGACATGTTCATCCAGGCTTACTGGAACGTATGTTAAATGAACCCTACTTTGCCAGAACTGCACCGAAAAGTACCGGCAGGGAATACTTTAATCATCAGTGGTTAACCGAACTTCTGAAAAGCTTTCCAAATCTTGCGGCCCAGGATATTCAGGCCACATTATGTGAATTAACAGCCCAAACCATTTGTGATGCCATTATTTGTTCAATGCCGTCTGCCAAGCGAGTTTTAATTTGTGGCGGAGGTGTACATAACACTGCGTTGATGAACAGGCTTGACGAGTTACTGATTGAACAACAAGTTGCTTCAACCGAGATAGATAATATTGATCCGGACTGGGTGGAAGCAATGGCCTTTGCATGGCTGGCAAAACAGACCCTGGAAAACAAACCGGGTAATTTACCTGAAGTAACTGGCGCGAGACATCCTGTTGTTCTTGGAGCAATCTATCCCTGTTAGATACATCAAAAGATTTTTTGCATTAAATACTTCCAAAGCTTTCTCGAATAATTATGACCTTAACCCGGTAACTGCTTACTTCTGGCAAATGTAATTATTGGCTTATCAGTAAAAAATAATACCGTCCACAACATACATGTCAGCCAACATATTGCAAACGAAAATAAGTCATGGCTCAGCATATGCGCCCCACGAATATCCTGATCAATTCCAAAAATCAAACCAATACTAAGGGCAACAACCAGAAAATAATAACTATATGAGTGATCTTTTTCTCTATACAAGAAATAGAAACTTAACAGGGCAAACCCTCCCCCGGCATGCCCCGCCGGGAAAGCATGTCCGACCGGTGCTGAACTTGCCACTGCATCGAATAAACGGATATGAGGATATTTACCTCCAAATATCAGCAGATCCCATGGCGAATAAATATGAGTGATACTCTTTAATTCCCCGATAATCGCAGCGCTCGTAAAGCTCGCTAATACCAGATACCATGATGCCTTGCGATAAATTTTCAGCTTTTTTATAAATAAACTGGAAATAGCAAAAATCAACATCCCTAGCGCAATGATTTTCATAACGAATTGTCCGCCTCGATGAATAACATTGGATGCTAACCAATTATGATCATAAGGCCATAAATGATGTGTTTCATCGTAGAAAAAATGTTCGAACCAGACATCCACGCCCGCGTACTGGAGAAAGATACCTGCCAACATTGCTAAAACAGGGAGTGCGTAGTGTATCTTCCTAAACTGCATTTCAGCTTCTACCCGTATTCAGTGAATCCTATGATGACGCTCTGTTACACGAAAATTAATCCAATCAGAGCATGATATTATTTAATAGATGCAGTGTATGAGGTGAAACTTAAGATTTGCTTAAAGAATTACTGAGAAATGGAAAAAGGCAGCCTTGGCTGCCTTGAATGCTATCGTTTATCAATCGAAACATATTTTCGAATAGGTTCACCCGTATAGACCTGGGTCGGCCTGAAGATCCGGTTATCACCTAGCTGCTCTCGCCAGTGGGCTAACCAACCGGCCGTACGTGAAACGGCAAAGATCGTCGTAAATTGATCTGCAGGAATACCCATTTCCGAATAAAGAATACCGGAGTAGAAATCCACGTTGGCGTAAACACCTTTCTTCGCCAGGCGATCTTCACACACTTCCTCGACGATTTTGGCAACTTCAAACATCGGGTTAATGTCTCCGCCACGTGCTTCCATAAACTGTTTTACCAGGCCCTGAAGAATGGTTGCCCTTGGATCCTTGGTTTTATATTCACGATGCCCCATACCCCAGATGACTTCCTTATTGGCAAGTTTCTTATCAACGTATTCCTCGACCTTGTCAGGTGATCCGATCTCCTCAAGCATCTCCAGAACTTTCTGGTTGGCGCCTCCATGTAGCGGACCAGATAAGGCGCCAATCGCCGAGGAAATAACACTGTATGGACTTGCCAGTGTCGATGCGTTTACCAATGTTGCGAAGGTTGATGCATTGATAGTGTGTTCTGCATGAAGGATTAAACACACATCCATAATACGGGCCAACATCGGATCCGGTTCCTTGCCGGTAAACATATAAAGAAAATTCTCAGCATAGGGCAGGTCACTACGTGGCTCAACCGGATCATAACCGTTTCGAATATGCTCCCACATAGCAACAATGCTCGCTACGCGTGCCATAATTTTTACCGTGGTTTTGTGAATATAGTTTATATCGTCACAGGCTGTAGCATCAGCCAGGCAGGAGTTGTCAGGATTGTACATCCCCAGGCTGGCAACCACTGTTTGCAACATATCCATCGGATGACCATAAGGTGGCAGGTTTTTCATCATGCCACGGGTGGTAAATTTAAGGCGTCGGTTTTCGATCAGTTGCTGCTTGAACTCGTGTAGTTCAGTATGCGTAGGTAAACGACCATCAAGTAATAGCAGCACAGTTTCTTCGAAACTGCTGTGTTTGGCCAGTTCTTCAATGCGGTAGCCACGATAAGCCAATATGCCCTTTTCACCATCAATATCAGAGATATTTGATTTGGTAGCAGGCACGCCAGCCAGACCTGGTAAATATTCACTCATCGTCGTCTCCACTCAAAACGCAGGCATGAAAGGATAGCAAACATTAGACTTGCATTCTGATTAAAAATTCATCAATACAAACAAAAGCGCCGCCCCTGGGGGCAGCGCCATCGTACTCGTACTCAACTATTTAAGCTTAGACCGAGAAAGAGGATCCGCAACCACATGTCGTAGTGGCATTTGGATTTTTGATAACAAACTGGGAGCCTTCCAGACCTTCTTTATAATCAACTTCCGCACCGACCAGGTACTGGAAACTCATGGGATCAACCAACAGGGTAACACCGGCATTTTCAATCACGGTATCGCCATCCTGAATATTTTCATCGAAGGTAAAACCATACTGAAAGCCAGAGCAACCTCCACCGGTAACAAATACACGCAATTTTAGTGCGTCATTTCCCTCTTCTTCGATCAAGGATTTGACCTTGATAGCCGCCGCATCAGTGAAAAATAGCGGGCTTGCGGTTTCAACAGCTGCCGTCATATCTGGAACCTCTTCAATTTTCAACTTTATCCTATATAGGATTCCTGACTCATTATATCAAGTATCACTGCTCGCTGCTTCATCCCGGTTAAGAGGAACAACGGATTCATCTGCCTTGTGAACCAGGTTGCCGTTCACCTCAGCCCCCATGGCCATTTCAATAAGCGCGTAATAAACATTACCGTGAATCCGGGCATCTGAAGCCAGTTCCACATGACCGGAGGTGTGCACATCACCGATAACTGTTCCATTTACCACCACATTAGGAACCCTCACCTCACCTTCAATAGTGCCGCGCTCGCTCAAAGTCAGTAAAGAATTCTCACCATCTTTGGCAATTACGCTACCTTTTACTGTGCCATCTACGTGCAAACCACCACTAAAAATCACATCTCCCTTGATTTCAGTGTTCTGGCCAATCAGTGAATCAATCTGTGTTGTCGATTTCGGTTTCTTGTTTTTTCCCCACATGGGCTAGGTTCTCCTCTTTGGGCCACTCGATGGTTTTGTCTAATTTGTCTTTTTCCCGTCCTCGCGGCAGGATTTCAACAGTCATCTGCAATGGCGTAAAGCCTTCAGGCAACTCGATATCGCCCTCTATGTTCTGAAAATACTTGAAGCGATAACTTAATTCCTTGATCTGTTTCGCGGTTATCTGCCTTAGTGACAATACGCCAGGCTCGCCATCTCGCAAACCCCTTACCTGTATTTTTACTTTGCCACTGGCTAGCCGGTCATTTTTCAATACCTGGGTCAGCACCACTTTATAGCGATAAGTGCGGCTTTCCCCCAGTGGAGTAATTTCAATCCGCTGCAAATGCAGGCCACGCGAGGCTTCCCTTGGTGAGACGATTCCCCGATAAAAAGCCAGTTCTTCTTTTAATTCAAGGATCTCCCCCTGCAAGACTTTAAGGGTAGCATCCAGATCATTATAGGCCTCACGCTCAATTTGCGCTGCCCTTTCCAGCAATGCTTTCTGCTCACGTAACTCGGCGACCTGTTTTTCCAGTTCATCCTTGATATCCAGCATTTCTTCATAGGCCTGACCAGCATCACGACTATCATAACCGGCGCTAAATCTTCCATAGTCATAGATACCCCAACCAGCTGCGAACAATGCCACAGCAGCCAGGATATACAGCGTACGCGTTTTCCAGGGATTATGGGGTTTTACTACCAGACTCATATTACATCTTTGCTTTATGGAATTAAGGCAATGCCATCAATACCTGATGATTCAGGTAAGCCAAACATGATATTCATATTTTGCACTGCCTGTCCTGCTGCGCCTTTGACGAGGTTATCAATTACCGAAAGAATTACCACGGTATTGCCGTCCTGTGGCTGATGAATAGCAATCCGGCAAGTATTTGCTCCTTTCACACTCCGTGTTTCGGGGTGTGAACCGGCTGGCAGCACATCGACAAATGGTTCATCAACATAGCGCTGTTCAAATAACGACTGAAGATCCTGACCAGATGTTGTTAGCTGGCCGTATAACGTGGCATGAATACCCCGGATCATCGGTGTTAAATGTGGAACAAACGTTAAACCCACCGCTTTAGCCGCAGCTATCGTTAGACCCTGTTTAATCTCCGGCAAATGCCGGTGACCCGCTACGGCATAAGCTTTGAAACTTTCGCTGCATTCAGCCAGTAGCGTTCCAACATTTGCGCCACGACCGGCACCGCTCACCCCGGATTTACAATCCGCGACCAGGCTGGAAGTCTCAATTAATTTATTTTCAATTAATGGCAGAAATCCCAGTTGCGTTGCCGTGGGATAACAGCCTGGATTTGCAATCAGCCTCGCCTGTTTAATTGCCTCCCGGTTCACTTCCGGAAGACCATAAACGGCTTCATCCACCAGTTCCGGGCAGGCGTGTTCCATGCCATACCATTTCGACCACTCATCGACATCCTTGATTCTGAAATCAGCTGCCAGATCGATCACTTTAACGCCGGCGTCAACCAGTTCACGCGCCATGGTCATGGCGATACCATTAGGCGTCGCAAAAAACACCACGTCACAGGATGTCAGCGCATTCATGTCTGGAACGCTAAATGCCAAATCCACGTAACCTCGCAGATTGGGATACATATCTGCCACCGGCAGACCTTCCTCGGAACGGGACGTAATCATCGCCAGCTCCACTTCCGGATGTGCTGCCAACAGGCGCAACAACTCTACGCCTGTGTAACCTGTACCACCTACAATGCCTGCTTTAATCATTTGCTTGTACTAAAAATGTATATCGATGAAATAAATAAACCGTAATGATACGGTGTGTGGGACAAAAGCGAAAGTTCAGAACAAAAAAAGCCCGGCTAGGCCGGGCTTTTTTTCAAGTTAGTTTGAAATCCCTTTCATGCCAAACCTTATGGCTTGATTAACTTGTAGCCTTGGTCCTGTAATTCAACGATGCGAACGACGCCAGCAGGAACTGTTTTTGCTTTGGCATTTATCTTAGGCGCCTTACCCTTGTTCTTTTTAGTCATCTTGCGGATGGTGTTGCCGCAAGCGCTGAACTTCACGCCACTGCCTGCCAGGCTGGTAACACGCTTATTGTTTTTATTTTTAGGACTATCAACCAGCAGGCCCAGACCTGGACCAAAGGCAACAACCTCAACACTCACACGGTCCTGGCCATAGTGCTTAACCAGGTTACTGGCCACGTTTAATGCCAATGTATGGCTTGCCTTATCACTGACTTGCAGAACGATTTTTTGCTCGGCAAAGTCCCCCGCCTGGGCAGTGAAACCGACCAGTGATAATGCCATTGCCATCAGAATGGCTACACTCTTAATAAAACGCATAATTTTGACTCCTCGATAATATTAATAATATTTTCACCCATCTAGGATGTGGGCTAGACAGAACGCGTTTGTCTGTATGTATCAATAGACGTCAGTACTTTACTGTTTATTCCCATTATTTTTCAAACTTTTTAATATTAGACAATCCTTATATTTGTTAAATACATGGAATAAATACTGCCTGCATTGCGTCATTATTGGGAGACTGTGATATACAATGGACCAATGAATCCAATAAACCTGTTTTCCAAAAGCAAAGAGTTTAAACAACAACTGGAACTATTGCGTCCACGGTTGTATCGACTGGCTTTTTCCTGGACCCAGGACCCTACACTGTCCGATGATTTGACCCAGGAAGCATTGATTAAAGCCCTGAAAAACAGTACCCAGTTACGTGACCCGGAGAAATTGGCGAGCTGGTCGTTTGGCATATTACACAACTGCTATCGTGATTATTTTCGCAAACTTAAACATCTGGAAAACGTTGATGACCACACGTTAGTTGATGAACAGCAGCCAGAAACTGATTATGAGCATTACAGTATTACTGAAGCTGTACGAAACGCAGTAAATCGATTGCCAGAAAACCAACGACAAATTATTACACTCGTTGATCTGGAAGGTTGTAGCTACAACGAGGTCTCTCAAATTCTGGAGATACCAACAGGTACCGTGATGAGCCGTTTATGCCGTGCAAGAAAGGCTTTAGCACAAAAATTATTACGTTATTCGGACAAACATGAAGCCGTTACTATACGGAGAATAAAATGAAACGTAACGAAGACTTTTCTGACGAGATTCTAAATGCTTTCATTGATGAACAACTGGATCATGATGAGCGCGAAGAAATTCTATCAGCACTACGCTATGATGAGGCATTAACCCGACGTGTGTGTGATTTACAAAAAGTGCGTGGTTTAATCCAGTTAGCTTACCCAGAAAGGCTTGCTTCCGCATATAGCAAGAACCTTTCATCCAAAAAAATGCTGACTTTACCCAAGGGGCTGGCTGCAGGCATTCTGATGATGCTGGGTGTGTTAGCAGGATGGTTTGCACATCAGGAGGCATCCAACGGAAATAGCCTTATCGAAATGGCAAAAACCATTCGTAATAACAGTACCGTTGATGAAAACCAGGAATGGAAAGTCATGCTGCATGTCAGTCACGATGAGCCCCGTCGCTTTGATGTACTTCTGAAAGAAACAGAACATTTACTGGAAGAGTACAAAACCAAGGGACAAGCATTACAGGTAGAGATTCTTGCCAATGGCAAAGGCATTAACTTGTTAAAAAACCAGGAGTCACTTCAGGCAGCAAAATTACTGAATCTCAAGGCAAAATATTCTAATCTTATGGTTTCAGTTTGTGGACAAATGCTTAAACGTATATAGGAAGAAATCGGGTATAGTGTGCAATTATTATTAGATACCGAGGTTGTACGTTCTGCTATTCATGAGGTTGGGA
>JARRJY010000074.1:5987-15475 GCA_037388705.1 Gammaproteobacteria bacterium | reverse complement strand
GATTATCGGTTGTTGATTTGAGAGCCACTTTCCTATCCTTATGTTTATCTTTGTATTAAAAAGATACTACTTAAATATAGAAAAATTAAATTGTACCTAGGTACAATCACATTAAGTGCAATTATAAAGTTCCATTATTATGGACAAGCAATGCAAGGTGCAGCCTGTCCTTTACACCGGTTTTACTATAAATTGATGTGAGATGTGCTTTTACTGTCCGCTCGGTGATATTCAGTTTGCGGGCAATTTCCTTGTTATTGTTTCCTTCCACAAGGTGTTCGATTACATGCTTTTCACTTGGCGTCAGCATATCCAGAGCAAGGTATGAGCCCAAATCTTTTGTATGTTGCTCAACATCACGACAATGATTCACCATCCACTCTAACAAACGTTTACTTACCCAGATTTCTCCTAGCTCAATGACCTTGATAGCTTCTCTAAGAATTTCCGGACTAATAAGTGAATTTGCATAACCGAGTATACCGCTACGTATAAAATCTATGCCTTGTTGTTCGTGAGGAACATCTGCCAGCACCATCAAACGAGCGTCCGGGTAACTTGCGTGCAATTGATTTACAGTAGCATCATCACTATCACTAATACCAGGTAACAACCTGTGCAATATTACAGTTACGTCTGGCTGATTTTTTAGCCTGTTTTTGAGTGAAGAAGTATTACTGACGACAAGATAGTTTTTATCGCCTTCAAAGGCATCTTGCCAACGCTTAAGAATCTTTTTATCTGCACATGCCAGGATTAACATCAAGCCACCATACTGTGTGTATTAATTTCATTAACAATCATTAGCATCACCTTTCTCGAAACGCCTTTTCTTTTGCCCTGAGTACCGGTTTAAGCAAGTATTGCAGGATTGTTTTTTTACCCGTCAATATATCAACCCTGGCTGACATGCCGGGAATAATGGGTAAAGGATCATCCCCGGAACCAATCTGACTTTTTTCTGTGCGTACCCGTATTTTATAAAAACTCTGGTTATTGTCATCGTTAAGCGTGTCCGCACTAATATTTTCAATCTTGCCTTTTAATCCACCATAAATGGCAAAATCATAAGCAGTGATCTTTACCATCACTTGCTGTCCCGGGTGGATAAAGGCAATGTCTGAAGGTCTGACACGCGCTTCGACCAGTAGAGAATCATCCAGTGGAACGATTTCAACAACATCCATTCCCGGCTTAATGACACCACCAATGGTATTAACCAGGACCTGCTTGATAACACCTTTAAGTGGCGCCTTGATTTCGGTACGTTTTAATTTATCCCGAAGCACCTGGTTCGATTCCTGCAAGCGTGAAATCTCAACAAGCAATTCATTCAATTCTTTCCTGGCACCTGTGCAATATTCATCTCTCAGTTCATTGAGTTTTCTTTCAAGACGCAGTACTTCTATCTCAGACACAGCACCTTTTTTAACCAGAGGCCTTGTCATGTCAAGTTCTTTTGACATGGACCGTTCCTGGCGCTCATATTGTTTCTTACGCGCCTGGTAGAGTTCGTACTCTCGTTGCACAAATTGCGGGTATTTCTTCAATACCTCTGGTGGGGGAATAAACTCTTTTAGCAGCGCCTCTGCTTCCAGTCGTGCAGCCCTGGCACGATGTTCCATGCAATGAGTTTCCCCTTCACGCAGTGCTGCCGCAAACTGTGTATTATCCAGCTTAATTAGCACCTGGTCCTTCTCGACAACATCACCTTCCCTGACGAGAATTTCAGAAACAATGCCACCTTCAAGGTTTTGCAATACCTGTATTTGTCGGGACGGGATAATCTTTCCTTCACCACGGGTTACCTCATCAATTTCTGCAATGCTGGTCCAGATAAGAATGCACGCGATAAACAACAAGATGCTCCAGACGATTAAACGTCCACCGCGAGGTGACAAATGTTGCATCACTTCATCAACTTCACGTAAACGAAATTTATCGATATCGCTATGTTGTTTTTTCTCAGCCATTTATATACTCATTGCTGTATTGACTGTAATGCTTTGATTACATCCTGCTTGTTTCCGTCAGCTATTACCCTGCCTTCTTCAATCACGATAAGACGGTCAACCAAGTCCAGCATCGAAGACTTATGGGTAATCAAAACAAATGTTTTGTCTTTGATATACATTGATAAGCGTTGCTTGAATGTTGATTCTGAAGCGTTATCCATTGAATTGGTTGGCTCATCCATAATGACAACAGGTGGGTCGCTCAGTACTGCCCGGGCAATGGCAACAGCCTGTCTTTGCCCGCCAGACAGGCTAAGTCCCCGCTCACCTATCGGCATATCAAATCCAGAAGGATGCTTTTTAATGATAGGCATGACACCTGATAATTCTGCAGCCTTGATCAATTGATCATCACTGGCATGTGCGTTACCAAACAGGATATTCTCGCGCATCGAGGTATTAAACAAGGTAACATCCTGCGGAACATAGCCGATACTGGCACGTAACTCGACAGGTTCAATTTGCCGAACATCAATACCATCCACCCGAACAAAACCGGTATTTTCCTGGTATAGCCCCGCGATGAGTTTACCAAGGGTTGATTTACCTGAACCTGTTCGACCAATGATGCCGACATGTTCACCCGGTTTTATCTTTAAAGAAACATTATCCAGCGCCAGCGTGGCCTGATCAGGATAAGAAAATGTCACTTTTTCAAACTCGATGGCACCCTTGATATTTGAAAGTACCAGGTAGTCGCGCCCAGGATCATTTTCCATTGGCAAGTCAAATATCGACTTCATGGTTTTCATCGCGGTTGTCACCCGGTGATAATGGGTTGCCAGGCTAGCTACCTGTGCCATGGGTGCCAGTACACGGCTGGTAAGAATGACAGCTGCAATTAATCCACCCAGGGAAACGTTACCTTCTGCAATCAAATACACACCATAGGCAACAACACTCATGGTAGTCATCTGTTGCAGGAATACCGCAGCATTGACGACAGAAGAGGAAAGTAACCGGGAGCGCACCGACCACCTGGAAATATGATCGATAACCTGTTCCCACTTGTGTTGTTGTCGGCTTTCCGCACCTAGCAGTTTTACAGTTTCGATACCTACCAGGCTTTCTACCAGCGTGGCATTTCTCTGCGCCGCCCCCTGCATCACCTGCTGTACAGCACGCTTGATGACCGGCTGCACCAGTAATGCATATATCAGTATCATGGGAATCGCAATTAAGGGGATCACCACCAGCGTACCACCGACATACCAGATCACAAACAGGAACAGGATGACGAATGGTAAATCGATCAGCGTGGTGACAGTTGCCGAGGTTATAAAGTTTCTGATGCTCTCAAACTCATCCAGGTGATTGGCGAATGCGCCCACCGAGGCAGGCCTGTTCGCCATGCGTATTCCCAACACATGTTGATACAGTAATGCTGACAGTTCCATATCGATACGCCGGCCGGATATATCAACGAAATACCCCCGCAGTACTTTTAACACCAGATCAAAACCAAATATGATCAATACGCCCGTTACCAGGACCCACAAGGTTTCAAGCGCATGGTTTGGTACCACGCGATCATAAACATTCATAATGAAAAGAGGGCTGGCTAAAGCAAACACGTTGATCATGAACGAGGCAATTAAAACATCACGATACATCCGCCATGACTTGAAGATAACCTTCCAGAACCAGTTATTAAAATCCGTTTCCTGGTAATTATCTTTTATATTATCAAGCTCACTGTCTTCATGAATAATCGTGGCATAACCAAGATAACGTTCAGAAACTTCATCAATGTCCAGGTATAATTCGCTCTCACTCCCATCCGTGCTTAATGCGTGTACTTTCCCGTCACTCTCGGAGTAATCCAGGGCAAAGGCAATATCACCATTATTCAGAAAAATAACCGCGGGTAATGAGTCCTGGAGAATTTGTTGCAGGGGTAATTTCTTGATCTGGGTCTTGATACCAACCCGTTCCAGCGCACGCAGGAATACCTTAAGCGATAGCTGTTGATCATTCACAGGCAAGCCTGCCAGGACTTCAACGATAGTCCTCGATTTATTATACAGCCTAAGGATTAAAGCCAGGCACTGGTATAACGCATTGCCCGGCTGTACCGCATCAATCATTAGGTATCGTCAACTCTTCGCATTCCTCGATATGTTTAATTACTAGAATGTATAGCGAACGCCAAGATTGAATCCATCCCAGTCAATATCATTATCGCCATTAACTGCATTCGTACCTGTACTTGTGACATCAAATTGGCTTGATGCAAGGGCCACGTTGGAAATACTAATAAGTTGATAGCTCAATCGCACCGCCAACTGTTTATTAATATCATAGCTTGCCCCCAGCTGGATATCATAAACCGTGGATGATTCATTATCGCTACCGCTATTAACACGCAGTGGTAAACTCGTATCATCTACCCGTTGCTTCTGATCCGTATCATTATCATACCACCCGATCTTGCCCACAAAATAAAGTCCCACCTTATCCGTAGCTTTGTGGCTAATGGCTATTCCAGCATGAAAACCTGTCATATCGTTACCGGTATTAATTGTATAGGTACCGATGCCTGCTGCAGTGGTATCATCAGAGGTAATTCTGAATTTCTCATCCAAGCTCAAGTGACCTAGCCCAATGATAAAATCAATCTTGTCATTGAAATTATAGACCGCGTTAATTTCTTCGGATGATAAATCCGAATCATAAGATGTCTTAACAGAATCCGCAGCATCAAATTGATCGGTATTGTTTAACGGGAATACAGTTAACTGTCCCGCAGGCTCAGTAATCGTTTCCGAGTAACTCATCTCGCTACTCATCAACCCAGCATTGATTGACCATTTCGAGGAAAGCTTTTTGCTACCTGATAAGCGATAACCCGTATCGGCATCATCATTGAAATTATCACTTGTTGCTAATGGGATATCATCAGAAACATCATTTACGTTACCATTATTGTCATAAAGATAGGTAACCGAACTATTGCTATCACGGGAAAGCATGGTTAAATCAAGCGACACATGATCCTGGCTTAATTCGCCAGCGTACGACGTATAGTTTACACCAATTACACCCACTAATATAAAGGGTATTGTTTTTATCTTTTTCATCCCGCACCTGCCTGCTTTATTGTTAGATTTTCAAACACAATCACTTACTATAAATTGAGCTTTAGTAAGTATATTAAATATTATAAGGAATAGTAGATATATACCAATTGTTAAATTGTGTAAATTATAGATAGATGGCAGGAATAAGATCCTTAACCTAGATCAATATTTACTGAAATTTTGAGGAGTTACAGCCAGGCACATGGTAGCAGGCACCTGGCTAATTGGGGGAAGATGCGATTATTTTCCTTTACCCATTCCTTTGCCGCCACCATTACCCATGCCATTTTTCATGCCTTTACCTCTTGGTCCAGGCATGTCGGGCAAGGTCACGCCTTTTTCTTTTGCACGTTCCTGCATTTTTTTATGGTGCTCCATACGGTAACGCTCACGTTCCTGCTCGGTTTTGAGGTTTCGCATGGTTTCACGGTGCTGCATACGTTCCTGCTCTGTCATTAACTGCCAGCCGTATGCCCTTTCCTGTTCCTGGCTTTGTGCCATTGGTGAGAGCATTATACCTGCGCCCAGTAAAGCTGCCATTAATGCTGAGGTATATCTTTTCATGATCGTTCTCCTTGAGTAGCGGATACATACATCCACTTTTTGTATGATGAACCAGGAAGATTTCAATTATTTAACCTGGCTTCCATTTCTGGTGTGAAAAATTATATGTTACATCACTTGAATGTATATTGGACCTTTGTCCAATGCTACTAAAACTAAAAAAAGTTCACTTACAGTTCTAAAATTGTGCGTCAGTTCAAGAATCAAAAAAATTCATGCTCTATGAAATTCTCCATGAAGCCAGTTATTGATATAGATCAATAAAACATCTTATCCCCACCTCTAAATTCAACACTGTTCAAGCACAATGAACCATTGAAACTTGAAATAGAGCTGGCACACCACATATACAAAGTTGTGCAATCCATAGATGTATTTTTAATATAGAGAGTGAAGTCCCCCCATGAAACTCAAACATAAATTTTCCCTGGCATTAGTAACACTGATTTCCCTGTTCACTGTATCCATCAATGTTTCAGCCAAAGGCCCTGCAAATACCGGAAATTCATCACCAAGATCTGTATCTTCAACGCTTGATGCAACCGAAGCATCTCACCTGACGTTTATGCGTGAAGAAGAGAAACTGGCGCGTGATGTCTACCTGACATTTGCAGAAATGTACCCGGAACAACCCGTGTTTTCCACCATTGCGACAAGGTCTGAACAAACACATACCGACACCATTCGCGATAAATTAGAACAATTTGGCCTGCCCGATCCAAACCCGGATGCGAATGACCTTCCTGCCAGCATTGGCCTGTTCAGTGGAACTGAATGGGGCTGGTACTTTATGCAGAAGTATGCCGAACTGGTTGCAAAGGGTTCCAACAGTGAACTGGATGCACTGTATGTTGGTGCCTTAATTGAAGAACTGGATATGAATGATATTGTTGTTTGTCCTGCTGTGATGGTTAAGGCCGGTTACAACAATCCTTGCGGACTGGAATATACTGATGAACGTGCCATTCAAAATGCCTACAGCTCGCTGGTTGATGGGTCGGAGAATCATTTACGTAGCTATGTGGGTCAGATTGAAGCGGTAATTGGTGAAGGAAACTACCAGGCACAGTACCTGACACAGGAAGAAGTCGATGCCATCCTGGGACGCTAAAATGCAACGTTCCATTTTAGTAATGTTGGGATTAGTGGTTAGTATGCTATTGAGCCATTACGCACACGCGTTCGACAACGATCACGATGGCATTAGTGATGCTAACGATAAATGCCCAAACACGGCGCAGTTAAAAAAGTTACCAGCAAACTTTAAATACCAGTATGCAGTCAATCCAGAACGTCTTGAACCTGGAGTAAAAGCGTTCCCTGTTAATTCATCAGGATGTGAACTGGACAATGATGGTGACGGTATCGTTAATAGCAAGGACTATTGTCCAGATGATACTCCCCTGTCACTTTCAGGTGGCATTGCAGCAAATGGATGTCCTAAACATAGTGATGCGGATGGTACCCCTGATTACCGGGACAAGTGTCCAAACACACCCCGTGGCATAAAGACGGACAGGTATGGGTGTGAGGTAAAGACATAACTCATTCAATGCTAAATCCGGTTACTGTTAAGTAACTGGGTTTAATTCTAAAGAAGATCTAAGAATTTTTGCTTTGTCAGTTGTTTATCCTGCAATGTATTACCTAAGCCATCGCTTATGTACATACATTGATAAAATAACACCTAATGCTCCACCCGAGCCAACAAAAGGTACCGATGGCCAGCCTTTATTCACAACATTCATGATCAGGCCGACTTCTGCAATAGCAATGAGGAAACTAAAAATCAGTGCCCATTTATAACGTTCATGTATAACATTTTGTTGCTGAATTCCACGAAGCATGACGGTTGCAAAAGTTACAAAGAATAACTGCATAAATCATCCCTCCATGAGTCACTTCATTATATTCTGACAATGTGAAACGGGATATAAATATCTGTAAACTTAACCTGTCGAGAGACATTTGTGTCACATTTTGTCAGATACTGCAGATTCATCAGAAGCATCCGGGATCAGGGAAAATTCCAGGGCTTCATTACCTTCTACCACACCAGCATTAACCAGGCAGTGATTTACATCGGATCGTGAAGGAATATCATACATGGCCTGGCGCAGTAAACTTTCAAGTACACTTCGCAAACCACGCGCGCCAGTATCATTTTCCATTGCTTTACGTGCGATGGCATGAATAGCTTCATCAGTAAATTCAAGCCGGACATTGTCATAAGCAAAGAGTTTCTGATACTGCTTGATAAGCGAATTACGTGGTTCGGTTAATATTTTAACCAGGGCATCTTCATCAAGTGCTTCCAATGCACAAACTACCGGGAATCGCCCAATAAACTCCGGTATCAGCCCAAAATAACGTAGATCATCGGAATTTATTTCATGTAGTAACTGTTTATTTTCGTCTGTATCTGTATCATTTTCGTCAGTAACATCGGCATGAAAACCAATAGCCCCGCCCTTCGGTTTTACTCGTTTCTCAATAATTTTTTCGACACCTGTGAAAGCACCACCTACGATAAACAGAATATTGGAAGTATCTACGTCAACTTGTTCCCCACCTTCTCTACTACGCCCTTTTGGTGAAACTTTTACTTTCGAACCCTCGACAAGTTTTAACAAAGCCTGTTGAACACCTTCACCAGAAACGTCACGCACTGAAGTTGCAGATTCGGAACTCCTGGCAAGCTTGTCGATTTCATCAATATAAACAATGCCCCATTCGGCACGACCTACGTTGCCCTCGGCAACATCCAGCAATCTGACCAACACGCTCTCAACATCTTCACCAACATATCCTGCCTGGGTTAATGTGGTTGCATCAGCGACGACAAAAGGCACACCGATCATCTTGGCAAGCGTACTTGCCAATAGTGTTTTTCCTGTTCCTGATGGGCCAAGTAAGAGAATATTCGACTTGCTCAATTCAACATCATAATCGTCGGCTAATGATGGAAATTCACCACTTTCACTTTTTAAACGCTTATAGTGGTTATATA
Source organism: Gammaproteobacteria bacterium (assembly GCA_037388705.1). Lineage (GTDB taxonomy): Bacteria > Pseudomonadota > Gammaproteobacteria > UBA6429 > Thiohalophilaceae > JARRJY01. The sequence continues at coordinate 6,806 of JARRJY010000074.1, read as the reverse complement.
CAGCGACTGACAATACTGATTTTGCCTCATCCTGAGAAATAACATACTGATCGAGGTGTTGCTTAATTGCCGAAGGTGTAGGAAGAGGACCATGTATTTTTTCCAGTTCACGTTTACGTCCCCAGCTGGTGACCACCTGGTTGGCAAGAGTGACACATGCCTCACATATAAAACCATCAAGACCCGCTATTAGAGGTGTGTTGGCCGATTTTTCAACGCCACAAAATGAGCAACTTACCTTTTCTTTATCCTTATCCATGTGAACCTCTACTGTTTTCCGGTGGTATTGTTTGCCAAGTCTGATAACCAGTTTTTCTGGCACATTCGACGTCTTTTTTGCTGAAGGTGTTCACGAATTTTGGGTTCCGCCTGGTCAATTGAAACAGGCCCTGCTTCATCGATAGATTTACAGAACAGAATATGAAAACCAACGGGAGATTCAATAATTTCAGAAATCTCTCCTTGTTTCATAGAGAACAAGGCTTTATCAAGTTCAGGGTAAAGTTCACCCTTGGGAATATTGCCCAGGAAGCCTTCACGCATGGCAGTTGGGCATTCTGAATGTTTTAATGCCTGTTCCCCAAATCGTTCAGGTTTTTTAATAACACGTTTTCTAATATCAGCCAGCCTAGAATATGCAGCGTCTCGCTTATTTTCATCAAAATCGTCATTGATAGTTATAAGTATATGGTATGCTTCACGCGTTTCTGGTTTGCTAAATTTATCTTTATGCAAATAATAATAAATCATGACGTCCATATCGGAGACGTCTGCTGCTTTTGATGCAACTGTATCCAGCACGGTATCTACAAGTAATTC
>JARRJY010000074.1:0-5974 GCA_037388705.1 Gammaproteobacteria bacterium | reverse complement strand
TGTTTGCTTCCAGATCAGTATAAAAATCTTCTTCCGTTTCGTACCGCTCTTTCACAGCATCAAGGGATTTCCTGATCAAACTTCTCGTTAAAATTACGCCTTGTGCCTCTTTTGAAGAGAGTACTAATCGTTCAATTTCGTAACCTTTCTTTGCCTGTTGCCATGCCGCTTCTAATTCAGGTTCACTTAGCTCTTGAGGTTTTTTTCCGAACCTGTTAAGTGAAGCTCTTAGTAAATGATAAGCATTATTTTCAATGCTTTCATCCAGGTTTACCGGTTTATATCTTTGCATAACGCATTTACACTATATTTTATAAGAATTACATATCTTCATATGTATCGAGTGCAGACTCTGGTACTTGCAAAGTCCTACCCGGGAAGCGAACATGATATTGAACACCACCGGGAAGATCTCTCAGTACCTTTAGAACTTCACCTTTATCGCCCTCATTCGCAATGACCTCTCCTTTTATTGCAAGTGGAATTGTAGCGATAACTTTGTCACGAAATTCATATTTGCTGGGTACCCAGGGTGCATCAGCTGGGATCAGTTCCTCTTCCTTGCACCCCACCAGGATATCCTGTTCAAGGAAATGCACGCTGTAAATAATATAATCCTGCAGATACGTCCCCACGCTTTGCACATGACCGACGCTACCACGTGAAATCAGGGGTGCACCTGTGTCCAAACCCGGGTAGGTACCGTCATTGCGCACATTACGCATCAGGCGTACTTCATCACCATAGTCGTAAACAGGCTTCATGCTTATCTCTATTTAACCAGTTGATCCAGTGATACGAATACCTGTTGCGGTTCATGCATGCGATACACCTTTAATACTTTTTCTGTGGCTGCATCAGACTCAACAAAGTCCTGGTAGGCTTTTTGTAACAGCTGTTTATAGACTTCACGTTTCGCTTCTTCATACTCCGGCATGCCTTCTTCAGCCTCGGAAAGATAGTTATGAAAACGTTGCAGGATATGTAACCGGTTAACATGTACCACTTTTTGGTCATATTCGATTTCAAAATATTCCAAAAAATCTTCTGCACTACTTAACTCTTCCAGATCATCTTCCAGTAAATCTTCATTATTCATCACTATTACCTGCTAGTTTAGGAATTCTTTCTTTTATAGTCCTCTAATAGAAAGAATGTTTTCTCCTGATTTTGTGTTCATGACTTCCTGTGCAATATCAAGCAAAAACGCCGCTCTCAACCTGTCATTTGGATCCAGTTCTACGACTTTTTGAAGCATATCAATACCGGCTTCAAGATTATTCATGCGTAGATTAAGATAACCTGCACCTTTAAGAGCCATTAGATAAAACCTCAGCAGCCCCATCGATATCACTGCAGCTTCACCAAGATGTGGTAATGTTAAATCCTGCCATTTGCCAGGCAAACATAGCTTATCTCCAGAAACGCTCATGGCACGCATCGCAACTTCAATGGCCTCATCATACATGTGCTGATAGTAGTAATATCGATACATGGCTACCAGAACAGTTAAATTATTTGGCGCAATAAAATAGGCCTTCAAAAGACAATTTTCCGCTTCCTTATCGCCGTATAGACTGGCCGCTTCCTGTATTAAATGTTCTGCTTCCCCAGAAATAGGATCATCAAAATACATAGCCTGGCCTTCGAAATCATGCAGATCCATTAGTATTCTCCTGCTGCTTGTTTAATATCTTTATCTATTACTGAGTTATCTGTATTACAGACAACACCTGATTCACATTCATCACAATCTCGTATTTGCGCAGTTTCATGCGCAATATGCGAAACATGCTTAAGCTGATTTTCAAGTTCCTCTATCCTGGAGACCAGGCAACTTATCGCTTTTCCCATTGGATCCGGTATGAGATGATGATTTAGGTCAATACCGTAAGGATTCATTTCACCTGCTTCTCGTATACTGACTTCTTTTCCAGGTATACCAACCACTGTTCTTTCAGCATCAATATCATGTATAACGACAGAATTTGCACCAATCCTTGCTTTCTCTCCCAGTGTGATAGGACCTAATATTTTTGCCCCTGCTCCAACCATTACACCATCTTTCAAGGTAGGGTGACGCTTTCCTTTATTCCATGATGTGCCTCCGAGTGTCACACCATGATAGAGGGTTACATCATTCCCTATCTCAGCGGTTTCACCTATAACTACACCCGCGCCATGATCAATAAAAAACCGTCGACCTATAGTTGCTCCCGGATGAATATCAATATTTGTTAATAATCGCGATATATACGCGATCAATCTGGCAGTGAAACGCCATTCCTTTTTCCAGAGCCTGTTTGCTATTCTCTGGTATATCAGTGCATGAACACCAGGGTATGTTAATAACACCTCAAATATATTACGTGCAGCAGGATCACGCTCAAAAACACAGTAAATATCTTCTTTCAGCAAGCTGATTAACGAATTTTTACTTTTATCCTTCTGCATTTATCTTAATCCATATCCGAAAAATACTATTTCTCTAATAAATATTAGTTAGCAAACATTATTTCTTCTGGAACACTAATTAACTCATAGTAAAAATCCTTTAACTCCTTAACCTGTGGCAATTTTTTTCCATCCGAAATAAAACGCCTGATTTTCTCCAGCAAGGTACTCGCTTCACTACGTGTCAAATGAATTCCCAGGTCCCGGTATGCTTTCATTACACCACTGGATCCTGAATGTTTTCCCAGTATGAACTGATGTTCTCGACCAAAAAGTTTGGGATCAATACCTTGATAGTTTTTAAAATCCTTTAATAAACCATCAACATGAATACCTGACTCATGCGTGAAAACACCTTCACCTACCAGGCTTTTATTCCATGAAAGTGGACGTGAAGAAGCATGGGCAACGTAACTGGAAAGTTGCTGAAAAGATTTCAGGTCAATATTGACATTAAAGTTATAAAGTTTTGTAAGACCGACAACTACTTCTTCCAGAGCAGCATTACCGGCTCGTTCACCTAAACCATTTACCGTTGTATTAACGTGCGTTGCGCCACCCAGTGCAGCGGATAAGGTATTGGCTGTTGCCAGTCCAAGATCATCATGAGCATGCATTTCAATATCAATATCTATATTACCTGATAACTTTTTCATGATATTGAACACCCCAAATGGCTCCATGATGCCAACGGTATCTGCAAACCGGAAACGACTTGCCCCACTCGCCTGTGCACGCTCAGCGACTTGAAACAGAAAGTCAGGATCTGCTCTTGATGCATCTTCACCACCAACCGCAACTTCAAGGCCAATATCAAGTGCCTTTTTTACGCAAGTATCAATCGTATTCAGTATCCAGTTACGATCTTTTCTAATCTTGTTTGCTATTTGTTGATCGGAGACTGGAATTGAAAGATCAACCATTTGCACACCAAGATTACAACATGACTTTATGTCATCATCATGCATGCGGCCCCATACCAGTAACTTTGCATCAAGTCCCATTGAACTCACAGCGCGTATACTTTCACGCTCATCTTCACCCATTGCCGGGATACCAATTTCCAGTTCGGGTACCCCTAAATCAACCAGTTGCCTGGCAATGTGTTGCTTTTCTTCATTGGAAAATGCCACGCCTGCCGTTTGTTCACCGTCTCGGAGCGTGGTGTCATCAATTATGATTGTACGGTTTTGTTCGTTCATGCTTTCATCTCTGGCACTTCTAGATATCTAGTTGCAACCCTCATGCCAGTATCTATTTACCAATAAAATCAAATACTTACATATAAAAATAACACGCCAGGTAATCTTCAGACAGACAAAAAAACTATTTTGTTGGAAAAGTGACAATTCCGGGGTTCAGGGCAATAAGCAAAAAATAGGGGATGTATTTCTACATCCCCAAGAGTGGAGCCTAAAAGGCCAAGAAATATTCTGTAGTATTAAGCGTAGGTTGGCGCAAAAGCCTTTTCAGGATCCTGAACCGGACCATTTTCACTCCAATAAGGAGAAAGCTTGCGTAATTTTTCCATGATGGGTGGTACAGCTTCGATAACACGCTCAATTTCTTCCATAGTGTTATAGCGTGACAACGAAAAGCGTACCGTGCCATGTGCTGCCGTATAAGGAATTCCCATTGCTTTCATCACATGTGATGGATCGAGAGATCCGGAAGTACAGGCTGAGCCACTGGATGCTGCGATTCCCATCTTGTTAAGCAATAATAAAATACCTTCACCTTCAATGTATTCAAAAGCAATATTTGAAGTATTGGGAAGACGATTATCCGGATCACCGGTAACAAATGCATTGGGCACCGCATCAAGGATACCCTGTTCCAGACGATCGCGCATTGCCTTGACTTCTGTATTCTCAAATTCCATATGCTGTAGGGCCTGCTCAGCTGCTTTTCCTAATGCTACGATAGAAGCTGTGTTTTCAGTACCGGCACGACGCCCACGTTCCTGGTGACCACCGCGTAGTAATGGACGAAAACGTACGCCACGACGTAAAAACAACACACCAATTCCTTTAGGTGCATGTAACTTGTGGCCAGAAACAGAGAGCATATCTATTTTTGTATTCTTAAGATCCATGGGAATTTTTCCCACAGCCTGAACCGCATCCGTATGAAACATGATACCGGCCGCATGAGCCATTTCAGCCATTTTTTCCACTGGGAAAATCGTTCCGGTTTCATTATTCGCCCACATTACTGAAACTATGGCAACCTTATCAGAGAGCAGTTTCGCGTATTCATCGAGGTCCAGGTTTCCCTTGCCATCGACTTTCAGGTAGTGAACCGTGTAACCATCTTTTTCAAGATATTCACATAAACTAAGTATTGCCGGATGTTCTACTACCGTGGTGATGATTTCTTTGCGCTCTGGTTGCGCTTTAAGGGCAGACAGAATTGCCGTTGAATCAGATTCTGTTCCACAGGAGGTAAAAATAATTTCTGAATCATGTTCAGCCCCCAACAGTTTTTGTATCTGCTTACGAGCCTTCTTGAGCGCAATACCAACCTTGTTTCCAAAACTGTGTAATGAAGAGGGGTTGCCAAATTGTTCTGAGAAGTATGGCAACATTTCCTCTACAATTTCAGGATCAACACGGGTAGTTGCATTATTATCGAGATAAATATCGCCCATCATTATGCTCCTGCAGTGGCTGCCTGTGGCGCTTTACTGGCTGGTACAACTTTTACAAATTCTCCCAGTTCTTCTATCAGGCGTTGCTGAATTCCACCAATAGTAACTGCTGCCATCTGGCAACCCGAACAAGCACCTGTCATTTTGACATAGATGGTATCGCCATCCACATCAATCAGTTCCACATCTCCTTTATCTGCCTGCAATTGCGGACGAATTGATTCAATCACCATCTCAATCCGCCTGATACGTTGCAAGGTAGTCATACCGCCTGAAGAGGCTGCCACAGCAGGTTCAGGCTCTGAAACAGATTTCGATGGTGCTTTGGGATCAAATTTTTCGCCTTTTTCTGCCAGTACCGCCTCGAGTATTTCTTCAATACCTTCATGACATGAGGAGCAGCCGCCACCGGCCTTGGTAAAGTTAGTGACATCCTCAACCGTACGCAGATCATTTGCCCTTATGGTTTCCTCGATCATGACGGCGTCTACTGCAAAACATTTACAGATCAGGGCACCTTCTTCATGATCATCTTTCCATTCTTCACCACGATAATTGGCAACTGCTGCCTGTAGTGCTTCACGTCCCATCACAGAGCAGTGCATTTTTTCCGGTGGCAGACCATCAAGAAAATCCGCGATATCCTGGTTTGACACTTTTAAGGCATCATCGACTGTCAATCCTTTAACAATTTCTGTCAGGGCCGAGGATGAAGCAATCGCGGAACCACAACCAAAGGTTTGAAATCCAGCGTCAAGTATCTTGTCTGTATCAGGATCCACCTTCAGGGTAAGACGTAATGCATCCCCGCAACTACTAGAGCCCACTTCTCCAATAGCATTTGCCTCTTCAACAGCACCTGCATTTTTT
>JARRJY010000073.1:0-10458 GCA_037388705.1 Gammaproteobacteria bacterium | reverse complement strand
CGTTCAAAGGCAAAAGCAAGACGTTTTCCCCTGTATAATTCTCCAGGTGGTGACTCAGCCGTAACGACCAGCTTAACACGATGATCATACAAAGCATCTACCAGATGAATAAATCGTTTGGCGACGTCATCATGTGCTTCGGTCATTGCATGGATGTCACTAATAAACACTGTAGAAAACATCATGGCAATCTCAATGTAATCATTGGCTGAGCGTGGCGTTGCACACAAACCTCTGAAATCAAACCATGTAACATCATCGGCCAGCGCAATGTAGTGTATTGGTCGATTATTAATAGTAAGCACCCTGTCATGTTTGGCAGGGATTACAGCCAGTTTGTCGAAACGAGCCTGTAACGCCTGTTGACCCTCACCTGGCTTTACAATCAGATAACAATCGTTCTGTTCTAGATTAAGAAGCCGGTAATCCCGGCAATTTTCCAGTTCAACTTCGCGAGTATATTCATGTAACAAGTCAATTGCATACATAAATCGTTCCCGTTGCAGGCCATTTTTATAGAGGTCACTGATAGCTATATTCGATGTCGCAACCAGCGTTACCCGGTTTTCAAACAAGCTTTTAAGCAAACCAGCCATTAACATAGCATCTGCAATATCATGGACATGGAACTCATCAAGGCAAATAAGCCTGAAGCGAGCTGCCAGCTGGGATGCAATAACCGTTAACGGATCCGGTGACCTGGGTAGCTGTTTTAATTGTTCATGAATATCCAGCATAAATCGGTGAAAATGAACACGATCGGCAAACGCCGGGTTCACATAGAGGTAGCGTCCTCGCAGATCTTCCAGCACGATGTAATCGGAAATCGTGTTGTTGGAGTCTTCCACAAGCGCATCACAGAGTTCCTGGAGGTAACGAATCGCTTTGAGTTGTTCGTCATCATGCAGTAAGGCACCTGCTTCTACTTCTTCAAAATATCGCTGCTCAAGCGTCACTTTTTTTATTACCAGACCTTATTCAGCACTAAACCCGCATTGTTTATGTTTGGCGTCACAGAAAGGCTTGTTTTCAGAAACACCGCAGCGACAAAGCGCTGCCTTGTTTCGTGTCGTTTCACTGTTCCCGTCACGACTATGTATTTTCATTGGGCCCTTTGCAAGCAGCATGGCATTGGCACGACACTGGATGACCAGTTTTCCGGTCCCTTCAGGTGCTTCCGCTTTCTGGTCTGAAAACTGTCCGTCATCGACAAAGCCGTTGTCCTTATGGCTACCATCACAAAAGGGCTTATTTTTGGAGGCTCCACAACGACACAAAGCGATATCACCACCCTGGTAAATAACCTTACCAGTTGTATCAAGAATTTCGATATTGCCCCTCGCAATAAGTGGGCCATCGATTCTGACCATGATGCTGTTTAAGGTTTCCTCTGAAGAACCTGGCATGACTTTCCCCGCAAATAACCTACTATTTTGTTAAAGTTCAACTGTTTGTAGCATACCAAACTGATGTAAAACAATGCACAACAACATTATGAAAAATATAGATTTTTTTATTATATGTAAAAATTCCCTTGCTACCTGTAATCTGATTCTTACATAAGTTTAGGATCTGACTGACAGACTCTTTTCAAACAACACACTATTATTCACACACACATCAGGAGAATGAAAGCGGTCAGGGACGACTCGCTTACTTCAGGGATTGAACCGCGCATATCGGTGAACAGGCCTGAAACAGCCAGCCATGATTTCAGTAGCCTGAACGAAGGAACGACTATTTCACATGGACATGCGTAGTGTGTACTTTATTTATAGGGATTCCCTGTATTTACTGAAAAGTAAAAATAGCTAACAATCTGGTTATGAATAGCCAGTTTAACATGAGTAGGAATTTAGGGCTTAACGCTATGCATGTTGAGAACGTTAAACAAACTAATCCCCGGCGCTTTGGAGAAGATGGACAGGCGCCGCCGCGCAGGAAGCGTATTTATACTGATGGCAAGAACTGGTTCTTCTTAACTCGTAATAATGGCAACCATGGTCCCTACAAGACGTTTACAGAGGCCAAGTCTGCTTTAAAATTGTTCATGCGCCGTTCCGGGATAGTCAACTTCAATGATGACCCGGGTAATTTGTAACTCCTTCTGAACTCTTTGTTGTAATATTTCAGGCAGCCTCCAAGGGCTGCCTTTTTTATTGTACTTACCGAATGTCGTCAGACAACCTGGCAGGTTTCTGAAAATTCCAGCCTTGGTCCCCGCGGGTAAAGCTTTTCTTCACTGCCATAGCCAATTGCGCAAATAAAGTTTGCCTTAACCTCTTCATCCGGGAAAAAAGCAGCCTCCAGTTTCTGGTTATCAAAACCAGACATGGGTCCACAATCCAGTCCCAGGCTACGTGCAGCCAGCATCAGGTAAGCGCCTTGCAGGCTACTGTTACGGAATGCCGTTTCGTAGATTTTCTCATCTTTACCAACAAACCATGATTTAGCATCAGTATGCGGGAACAGTTTTGCCAACTGTTCATAAAACTCCAGGTCCATTCCAATAATGGCTACGACCGGTGCAGTCATGGATTTTTCAACATTGCCCTCATCGAGGCACTCTTTAAGTTTCTGCTTGGCTTCATCAGACTTTACAAACACTATTCGCGCCGGGCATGAATTTGCACTTGTTGGTCCCCACTTCATCAACTCGTATATTTCATGGAGCTGTTGATCGCTGACAGCTTTATCCTGCCAGGAGTTATAACTGCGGGCCTTGCGAAATAATATATCCAGTGACTTGTTATCTAGTGACATTCATTTTTCCTTTTTGCGTACTCAGAGAAGAAATTATAGGCAAGTTGCCAGGTTGAATAAACCACTCACGGCTAGGGTTTATCAGTTACAATCCTTTCAACATATATAAAATATATAATAAAATTATGGTGCTCTATTTTCCTGTCATTGCAATGGTTGTTTCATCCCTGGTCTTTTTGTTCCCAGGTGCTTTTGCGGGGTATAAAACCTATATTGCCCCTTCATTACCGGCGCACTGTTCAGTATCTGGCATAATATTTCCGGATCATTGCTGGCTACCACGTAGCCAAGAAAGTAGACCAACCTGACTGCAAAACCGGTTGAATAACACTATAATTAATACACGTTTAACCAAAGAAACATGGGAATCAGTTTGATGTCTGATGAAGAAGAATATAAAGGTCCTGAACGTCGTTCTGGCAAAGAGCGTCGCAAGGGACATGACCGTCGTGAAATGATCCGCTTCGAACCTGGTAAAGGTGATCGTCGTTCAGGTAAAGACCGCCGCAAGATGAAAAGTGTCTGGGATGACGGGCATTCAGATTATTAATTAAATGTCTGTTCAAATCGCACTAAATTTCCAGTGCGATTTTCCCCAGGGTATGCCCCATTTCGATCGCAGTATGCGCTTTTGCCGCATCTTCCAGTTTATAGGTTTCTGATAAAAGTAGCTGCAACTCTCCTGAATCAATCAAACTGGCACATTGATTCAGAATCTCGACCTGATGCTGGCGTGCCGCAGGTAAATATCGGACCATTGGCGTTAACATTAACTCGAAGACCATTTTTATATTTCTTATGCGTGCTTCTTTCCATACAACATCAGTACCAGGATCGAGCAAGGTAACTATTTCACCCCGATAAGCCAGGCAGTTCAGACTTTGCCGGAAGGTATCGGCACCGACGGTATCGAATACAACATCAACCCCTTTACCAGCTGTAAGCGCATTTATTTTTTCAACCATATCTTCCTGTTGATAATCTATAATTTCATCCGCACCCAACTGCTTAACCAGCTTCTTTTTCTCATCACCATGTACTGTTGTAAATACTCTTGCACCAGTTCGTTTTGCCAGTTGAATGGCCACATGACCTACTCCACCGGCACCGGCATGAATTAATATCGTGTTGTCTTTATTAAGATAAACCTGGTCATACAGCGCTTCCCAGGCAGTGATCAAAACCAGGGGACCAACTGCAGCCTGTTTAAAATCGAGTGTTGCAGGTTTTCGACTTAACAGAGATTCATCAAGGACATTATATTCAGCATAATTACCCTGCTCGTTTCCCAGGCCACCGTGGCAAAACCAGACCTCGTCACCGCTGTTAAAATTCTTTACTTCATCACCTGTTTCAACAATTACACCGGCTCCATCACAACCAAGTACGGCAGGTAACTGGTCCGGGTAATAACCTGCTGTTGCCCTGATCTTGGTATCAATCGGGTTTACCCCTGCAGCAAATAGCTTTACCTTAACCTCGGTGGGCGACTGTAAAACGGGTTCTTCAATATCCACATATTGCAATACACTAATATCACCCGCTTCCCGCATATGTATCGCTTTCATATTTTGCCTCGGTAACAATTAAATGGTTGCTGCTTACAATACTAAACCATAAATCAGTTATGTTAGAATCTTTTCATGATTGTACAAAAAGAAGTTGATGTCATGACCGAAGGTCGTGGCACTTATGACATTACCCAGAAAATTCAGCAGGCAGTCCGTCAATCAGGAATTGATACTGGCCTGTGTCATGTTTTTATTCGTCATACCAGCGCTTCAGTTATCCTGTGTGAAAATGCGGATCCTGAAGTGCGGAATGACCTGGAACGTTACATGGCAAAATATGTTCCTGACGGCGATGATATTTTTCGTCATAACATGGAAGGCCCGGATGACATGCCAGCCCATATCCGTACTATTCTTACCCAGTCAAATCTGACTCTACCTGTTAGACGGGGACAGTGCAGTCTGGGGACCTGGCAGGGAATTTACCTTTGGGAACATCGTACCTCCGGATTTTTGCGTCGTCTGACAGTCACTATCCAGGGTTAATTATCCCCAAAAATATTATTGCATTTCGCACCCCGTCATTTCTAGAGAACCATTTGTCGGTTTTTCTGTCACATTTTTTGATTATTTCTGTATGCTGACTAATATTCTTAGTAGGCACACCGTAAAGGAGTGATATCGTGAAAGCGCTCGAACATAGAATGGGAGAAACTGGTGCAGTACCTTTTCGTAGCGGACGTTATTTCGTGGTCGAAAATAAATGGTATTTCGCCTGTCGTGAAGGCATGGACAAGGGGCCCTATTCTTCTCGCAATGAAGCAGAAATGGCACTCAAGGCATTTTTGTCACAATGCGAGCAGGTAAGCCAGGCTCTTGGCGGCTAGTCCGGGAACTTCACTCCGACTCCACCTAATCCACAGTAGCCCCCCGGATTTTTAGCCAGGTATTGCTGGTGGTAGTCTTCTGCATAATAAAAATCACCGGCCGGAATAATTTCTGTTGTGATCGCACCATAACCTGCCGTACTTAATGCCTGTTGATATTGCTGCCTGCTTTGTTCCGCCAGCGTTTGCTGTTCCTCACAATAAAAATAAATTCCTGAACGATACTGGGTACCGCGATCGTTTCCCTGTCGCATACCCTGTGTTGGATCATGCGCCTGCCAGAAGGCTATCAGCAATTGCTGATAGCTGATTTTATCATGATTAAAAATCACTCTTACCACTTCGTTATGCCCGGTCATGCCTGAACACACTTCTTCATAAGTCGCATTAGGTGTATAACCTGCCGAGTAACCTACTGCAGTTGAGTACACTCCGGGTAATTGCCAGAAACTTTTTTCAGCGCCCCAGAAACAACCCAGCCCAAACATGGCCATTTGCGTGTTATCCGGGAAGGGTGGAACAATGCTATTGCCATTTACATAATGGCTGTGACTGACTGACATTGACACTGTCCTACCCGGCAATGCGTCTTCCCTGGAAGGCATTTGCATTTTCTTTTCCATGTAATTCCACATGAGTGTTAACTTAAAAATCTGTTGTGATTCTTTGAAAACTATTAGCTATGGCGATCATCCTTTTTCACTGCAGGGTAATTAATCTTCTTCAACATCATCGACATCAAGTTGGCCTGACCAACGACGACGAATGTGCGACCAGCTCATACCGGTTGTAAGAATTGCGCTGGCAACGATCAATACCAGATAAGTAATTACCTTGGGGCTATCAGCAGGAATAATTCCATAATCGACGATCAACCAGATGAGTGTACCAAAAAAACCCAGCGCCAGTATTAGACCAATCGCACCGAGGGAACGCAAGGTGGCGCGTATGAAAATCACCCAGCCAATCAGTAATACGATACCGATAAATAACTTGAGAACAGAAAAGTCAGTGATGTTTTTAATTCCCCAATGGTAGTAGGAATATTCTTCCGGGTTATAAGTTGCCAGTACCAGCACCAGCGCAAACAGGAAACGAAGACTAATACCAGCCCATGTAATTGGTTTATACGACATAACTGACTCCCATCGGTTTTTATTTTTTAGCCAGAATACTCTTTGTCAAACTTAATTAAAAGCCTGAATTATATTGCTGACTGGTCGGCCGGTTTTTGACATACCACGTGAATATAACGTCCCAGTGAACGAAACGGTTCCTGCCCGCTGTAACGTTTTTCCATTTCCAGGATATCCTCAAGCGCACGTTTACTACGCACATTACCTGCCATGTAGTCATACATGACCCGGATACCGGTTTTGCGAATAATTGTCAGGCCAGCTGCTTCCAGCCAATAGTAAACCGTTTCCGGTTCGAGAGGAGAAATCGGTGTCAGTGTAGTCTTTTTATCCTGGAAGTTTTCTGACTTTAGTTTTTTAAGATTGCCATTGAGCATCTGTCGCATGATCAAAGAATTTCGATTAAAGAACATCAATGACAGGTAACCACCAGGTTCAATGAACCTATACAGGATATCAATTGCATCCCTGGGTTGCTCCATCCATTCAAGTACGGCATGGCATAACACCAGATCAAACCGTTGTTGTAATTTTCCAGGTAACTGTTGAATTGAGGCTTGAATAAATTGCACGGGCACGTCCGGAGATTGTACAGAAAACATTTCACGAGCCTGCTGCAGCATGTTTTCGGAAATATCGCTTAACACCATCTGCGTATTATGCGATGCCAGCAGCAAAGCAATTTCTGCCGTACCACTGCCTGCATCTAGAATAGTGCATTTGTGATCGTGTTGCAGAAAGGGAACCAATTCACGCAAATCTGAATCAAGCATGGCAAGGCGGATTTTCCCTTTGGCAGATTGATAAATATTTTTATCAAACCTGCCCAACAGATCATCAAAGTTTCGATCGGCCACGTTGTTACTCCAGCCAGTTGGATAGATAAAACACCCGTAAACCCTCTGACGATCGGGAAGGCCCCACTACTTTCGCGGCGTAGAGTTTTTTATCAGGGTCAGCCTGCTCACGTGCAGCCTGTTCAGACTCAACGATCTGCACCGTATTTTCTGCAAAGCGGTTACGTGAACGTCGTGGTGCATACACAATAGCATAGTGCTCATCAATCACACGTGCATTTTCTTCGTCTATATAGATTCCTTTCATAAAGTGTAATCTAAACGTATTATCCACAAATAAAAAGACCCTGCCTGGCAGGGTCATTGAAAATTAATATTAGCAGTTCATCTCATTCCATTTTCATTTTTACAGTAGGACGCTTTTCCAGCGTCCACTCATGCATAGAGCCATCATACATCTTGGTGTTTTTATTACCCAGCAGTTCAGACATTACAAACCAGCTGCCAGTTGCAAGATGTCCACTATTACAATAGGTAATGGTTTCTTTGCTGGTATCAAATCCCATCTGTTCAGCCATGGATTTCAGTTCTTTCGTGGCGACAAACTTGGCTGGTGCTTTAGGTTGTGTCAGCAACTCATTAGGGAAACTTTTTGCTCCCGGAATGTGGCCATTGGCAAACACATAGGATTTCTTACGCCAGGTACCAAGGTATAGACTCAGTGGGCGCGTATCCATTAACTGCGTGCTTTTATTTTTCACTGCTGTGGCAACATCTTCACTGGTTGCCAGTATTTCCTTACGCTCGGCAGTAGCAAGCCAGTTACCCTTATTTACCTTGTCTGCTTTGATGGAAATTTTGCGTTTATCCTTTAACCATTGTCCCATACCACCATTTAAAATGGCCATTTTGTCATGTCCATAATACTTCAACTGCCAGTAAAGACGTGTTGCGCCGGTGACATCACCATCATTTTCACCCTTGCTGACAATAACAATCGTGCTGTCCTTGTTTACCCCTGCTTCCTGCATCAGTTTTGAAAACACATCTTTGCCTACAAGCATGCGGGTAACAACATTATTACCAATTTTCTTTTTATCACGCAGTTTCTTATAATTTACCAGTGCAGCACCGGGGATATGCCCGCCAACTCTAACAAGTTTTATCTTGCCGGTTTTTTTATCTTTTTTGAAAACTGGTTTTGCAGTAAAACTTTTCACATCTTTACGGACATCAAGGATGGTGACATTTTTCAATTTTTTTGCCAGCCAGTCTGTTTCAACCAGAGGACCGGGCAACGTTACCGCATACGCGGTATTCGCAAGCAAGCTGCCCATCAGTAAAAATGACAACAATCTTATTAATTTCATCGTATTAACCCCCTATCGTAAAAAATATTTTTATAAACATATATAAATATTAATATGAAATCCTTGATATAGATCAGCCTAATCCTGTCAGCACATATGCCAGCTTGTCCTGGAGTTGAATGTCCATTTCTGCCAGTATATAAAAACGGCGATCTTCAAGAACTTCATTAAAAGATGACTGTTTTGCCAATTTCTTTACTTGCTGCTCGCGCTGCTCAAGAAGTGACTGTATTTCTTCCTGGAATAGCATCAGCATTGCGAGAAGCCATCGCTCTACCAACAATATAGATTTATCTTCCGGCTCTTTACTGAAAAACTCACGGAATCTACCGGCGTCCTGCCAGGCCTCATTAGTTACCCAGCGATTGGTTACAAACCATTTCTGTGCTTGTCCCTGCGAGTCGATGGATAATGCAGCAATATGTGTCCACTTATCGCTATTGAGCCGGTGAAAAATATGAAAATGACCATGTTCGTTTTCAAAACGATACGGGGGTGCATGACGATGATAGTAGGCACGCCATTCACCATTATTAAATATTAGCTTATTTTCCGGATATTTCTGGTCTTCATGAAAAGGTTGTTGCGGATCAAGAATTTCAAGCACCGGATTACTTTGTTGTTCACCCATCATTTGCAAACAGGTAACAACACGGATGGCAGCATCTTCGATACTGGACAATGGCAGCCTCTCGAATCAGAGGCTGCAAGGTGATGAATTATTATCGAGTGAACAGGGACTCGATGAACCTGAATCCGAATCACCTTCGATAATAATTTCATAATTCTCCGCTGCTTCAGGCAACGTATGTTTCGTATGATCGATTGCAACCGCAATCGTTGCCAGGCCAATCGCCGAACCCATTATCCATTTGTTTCTGTTACCCATAGCACTAACCTTTTTCAATTCGAGCACGAAGTTTTACACCAACAATAGCACCACAAAAACCTGCAACCAGCCATAACCAGCCATGCAGGCTACCGGTGGAGATACCTGCCAACAATGCACCTATATTGCAACCAAATGCCAGACGAGCTCCATAACCTAATAATAAACCACCGATAACTGCGGTGATAACACGCCTGGATTTTATCTTGCCCTCAGGGGCAAACTTGCTTGCAAGTGCTGCTGCCAGTAAGGCACCAAGCATAATGCCGAAATCCATGACTGAAGTAACATCTGCCAATACACTTGAATTTAATGATTTGGCAGGATAACCACTACTCCAGTAGGCCCAGTTGCTGACATCACCACCCAGTGCTGACCAGATCTTTGCTCCCCACAAACCAAAAGCATAGGTAATTGACCAGGGATAACCGGCAATCAGCAAGGTAAGCAAACCAAATACGGCCAACCCGATTGCCCCCCACCAGACAGGCCAGGGACCGAATACCAGTCTCTCCATGAACGGTTTATCGCTCTTACTAATAAGCGGCATAACATTTCCATGCTGTTTACGCTCCACGGCTGTTACCAGCTTGTATAAAACTGCCAGTAACACCAGCGTAATTAGCAAGCCGGGTAACCAGCTAAATTCCTGGATTAATGAAATTTTGCCGGCATTGGGGAATGACAACCACCAGGGTAAATGTACAGAACCGACCGTAGCGCCAATTATAAAGAAGCTCAGGGTGATCAACATATCAGTTTGTCCCCAGCCAACTGTAAACAAGGTTCCGGAACCACAACCGCCGCCCATTTGCATACCAATGCCAAACAGGAATGCCCCAACCAGTACTGAAACACTGAAAGGCGCCAGTGCGGCACTGACCTTAATACCCGGGAATACTTCACCCAGTATCGGGAAGAACAGGATCGCACTTAACGCGAAAAGAATAAGCTGTGCTCTTACCCCGATACTGCGACGCCTGGCAATCATCATGAACCAGCCGCCGGTAAAACCAAACAGGGCATGCATCAGGCTAATACCAAAACCTACCCCGACAAGGAAAAGCACTGCCTGTTTTAAATCAAAACTGTTCTGTAAAAAAAG
>JARRJY010000072.1:0-18322 GCA_037388705.1 Gammaproteobacteria bacterium | reverse complement strand
CGACATTGGTTAATCCCACATTATCGATGTAAGTGTAGTTCAGCTTGCCGGCCTCGGCGGGTATGCTCAATATGAGGTTAGCGTCCTGAAAGACAGTTCCCGCCGTAGTGGAACGGTAAATTTCATAGCTCACCACCTCTCCCCCGCTAACCGGTGCAGACCAGTTCAGCGTTGCCGAGAGTGTTGTTTCCGGTGTCCTGTCAACGGTGAAATTGATGGGTACACCGGGTGGATCAGGCAATACGGTAGGTGAAGAATCATCATTACTCGAACAGGCACTCAGGCTAAGAATCATGGCGACAAGGATCCCCATGCCAACAAATGAAAGTAGGCCCCTATAGCGATAATTTTTCGTTTCAGAAAAAGTAATGTCAGTCATAGAAATTCCCTCTATGAAAAGCTATTCATCATTCAGTCATTGATTTCGTAGATAAAGAACGACGCTTCCAGTCTTGTTTATATCACGTCGTCCCTGAGGCGCTTGGGATCCCCTGTATCTTTAGATATAACAGTGACTAATAGAATTTGGCTAGATATATATGATTTAGAAAAACAGGAAAGCATTGTCATTTTATGCTTGATGCCTGGTGAGATTGCTTTGATCTTAATCAAAAAATTGAAAATTATTGAGGTAAAAGATAGTGTAAATAAGAAACCTCTAATACTAGCCTGGCGGACATTCAGTAAAAAACTTACAGCTATCTGAAACCTTAGTTCTAACAGTTATCCATAATGTGGGATGTAACAACCACAAAAGAGTAGGGCATTATTTCGGTATATTGGGATCAGAGTAAAAAATAAAATCTATAGTGTAAGGACATGAAATTCGTTATTTATGCTGTTGCCAGTTTGGTGGTTGTTATCAGTATGGTTCTGATTGCTTTTTCTGTGGCCTCGCGCAAACAGCCTGAACTGGGCTTGCAGGGTGGTCAGTTACAGGTATGCCCGGCAACACCCAATTGCGTGTGTAGTGAATACCCGGATGAAACCACCTTTATTGAACCACTGCGTTATACCACGACCACGGAGCAGGCCTGGGATAAACTTAAACAGGTGGTAGCTGAAACCGGTGGTTCGGTGATAAAGGAAGAGGCGGGCTATTTGCACGTGGTGTATGAAACCCCGTTATTACGCTTCATGGATGATGTGGAATTTCGGCTGGATAGTCAGTCGCAGCGACTACACGTGCGTTCGGCTTCGCGGGTGGGGAAGTCTGACCTGGGCGCAAACCGTGAGCGGGTAGAAAAAATCAGGCGAGCATTTAACCCGTAACCCTCAGTGGCGCCAGGTCCTGTTTTTCACATCAGAAAAACTTGAGTTAATTAGTAAGGAATAGAATAATAGGGGACGAACCCTATTTATCCCCCATTAACCCTATGAAAAATACACTATCCAAGCAAACTACCCCCACCGTCGCAACGCTGGACGATCTCGCACAATGTGCAGACTACTCGTTCATGGACACGCTCAACAGCGATCCCGAGGCGAAAGCAGACGGCGCTGATCATGCACCACGCCAGGTCTTTTCGGGACATTATGTCCCTGTTAAACCTACGCCCATTGAAACCCCCGAGTACGTGGCGCACAGCAAAACCTTTTTCCACGAACTGGGCTTGGCTGACAGCCTGGCGCAGTCAGCCGATTTCGTGCGTGTGTTTAGTGGTGATCTCTCGCAGGTACCAGAACCGATGCGCAAGGAAGGTTGGGCCACGGGTTACGCACTTTCCATCTTCGGCACCGAGTACTATCAACAGTGCCCGTTTCAAACCGGCAATGGCTATGGTGATGGTCGCGCGGTTTCTGTGCTGGAGGCGGTGATCAATGATCAACGCTGGGAAATGCAGTTAAAAGGTGGCGGTCGCACGCCATACTGCCGCGGTGCAGATGGTCGCGCGGTGCTGCGCTCGAGTGTCCGGGAATTTTTAGCGCAGGAACACATGCATGCGTTGGGTATTCCCACCTCACGCTCTTTGAGTTTATATGTTTCGAAAACGGAGACGGTGCAGCGACCCTGGTACTCGGAAGGTTCGCAATCGTTTGATCCTGACACGTTGGTATCGGAGAAGGTGGCGATCTCGACGCGTGTTGCGCCGTCGTTCATTCGCGTCGGCCAGGTCGAGCTGTTCGGTCGCCGTGCCCGCAAGCATGAACACCCCGCTGCGCTGGAGGAACTCGAGCAGATCGTGTTGCACCTGATCGATCGTGAGTATGCTGACGTTATCGACCAGAATCTTAGCTTGCCCGAGAAAGTGGTGTCGCTGGCGCGGGAATTTCGCAGCCGTTTGACATCACTCGTGGCGAACTGGATCCGTGTGGGTTATTGCCAGGGCAACTTTAACAGCGATAACACGCAGGCCGGTGGCGTCACCCTGGATTACGGTCCCTTCGGATTTATCGAGATGTTTGATCCCTACTACCAGCCATGGACCGGGGGCGGGGAACACTTCTCGTTCTGGAATCAGCCCGTGGCAGCAGAACGCAACTTCGAGATGTTTTGTACCGCGTTGATGCCGTTACTGGAGAATCATCCTGATGCATTGCAACAGCTTGACGAGATTCGAAATGGCTTTGCCAAAGTGATGCGAGATGAACTGGAAAAGATGTTTGCGGCTAAACTAGGACTGGCGACGTTTAACGCGGCGTTGTTCAGTGAACTTGTCACACTGATGATGCAAACCTCGGTTGATTACACCATCTTCTTCCGCGAACTCTCATCGATACCGGGTGACATTGGTTCACTTAAAAAAAGCTTCTACAGTAATACGAATGAACAGATGGACCAGCGTTGGACCGAGTGGCTGACAAAATGGAAATCGCTCGTTACCCATACCAGTGAGCAGATGAAACGCGTTAACCCAAAATACAGTTTGCGCGAGTGGTTGCTGGCACCGGCTTACCAGCAAGCGGCCACGGGCAACTACGCACTAATTAGAGAACTGCAGGACGTCATGACGCAACCTTACGCCGAGCAGTCGCAAGCGATCGAGGAGAAATACTATCGACTCAAGCCGTCCGAGTTCAGTGAACTCGGCGGGGTGTCACATATGAGCTGCTCTTCATAATTTTAAAAATTAATAAATGCGGGCAGCGTTCCTTTTGTCTCTTTTTCCCTTTTAAAAAATCGTAAAGTGGTTGAGCAATCAGTGTTGATAGAGACGAATGCGCCCTATCATGTGGGTAACACCTTTTATGCTATGATCATCGCAGCATGCAAAACGAGCAGCCCGAATCCCATAACGTAAACCCACCCAAACATCTAACCCTGGTTGTTGCGCTGCTGACAATGATAGGTCCCTTTACTATCGATACCTATCTCCCTTCCTTTCCCGACATCGAAGCAGAGTTTGCCGTGAGTCGCGCCGCGCTGTCGCAAAGCCTCGCGTTTTACCTGGTGGCATTTGCCGTGGCGACATTATTCTGGGGGCCGTTATCTGATCGGATAGGGCGACACAGGGTGGTGACGATATCGTTGTTACTCTACCTTGTCGCGTCCCTCGGTTGTGCACTGGCCGGCGACTATTGGCACTTTTTGAGCTTTCGCTTGTTACAGGGTGTGGCAGCCGGTGGTGGACTGGCGGCAGGCAGGACGATGTTACGCGATGTGTATTCACCCCAGGAAGCACAGCGTACTTTAGCCCGGGTGATGATGTTGTTTGCGCTGGCCCCGGCGGTTGCGCCGGTGATAGGTGGCTGGCTACACGATGCATTTGGCTGGCACAGTATTTTCTATTTTCTTGCGCTTTATAGTGTGCTGATACTGGTGATGTTCGTGGTATGGATACCGGAAACCTTACCCGTATCGATGCGACAGTCATTCCATCCGGTGAATGTGGCACGTATCTATGTTCACACCCTGGTACATCATCGTTTTCAAGCGCTGGTATTTATGATCGCCTGTTATTTTGGTGGTATGTTTCTTTACATTGTCGGGGCACCCACTGTTGTTTTTGATTTCCTCAAGCTTGGTGTGAATGACTTTGCGGTATTATTTGTACCGCTGGTTGGCGGCATTATTCTTGGTGCCTGGATAAGCAGTCGTCTTGCGCATCATTGGCATCGTCAACGCACCGTGTCACTGGCATTAACGTTAATGAGCATAGGTACGGTGCTCAATGTTGCCCAGGCCTGGTTTTTATCGCCACAGGTATTTACGACCATTTTCCCCTTGATGTTTTATTCTACCGGTGTTGGCATAGCCATGCCGGCCATGACCGTATTATCACTGGATTGTTTTCCTAAAAATCGTGGTGCGGCTTCGGCGGTGCAGGGATCTGTGCAAATGATGGGCAATGCGCTCATTGCCAGCCTGGTCGTTCCCATCCTGGGGCAATACCCTGACAGGTTAGCACTGGGACAACTCTCGCTGATGGTGGTAGCACTTCTGCTGTGGCGTTTCCTGCCCAGAGAATAACAGGGGACAGACCCTGATTAACGCAATCTCGCCGTTTCCATTTGATTGAATTAAGTCTTATAACAACAAGTCATCTTCAACAGGATGAAAGGTGCTGGCGGCATTGATCAGTGAATTCGCGGTGAGAGCAGGTACGCCATAGACTTCAGCACTGACGTTATTATCACTAATAATTTTTTCCAGTAAACAATCAAAATCCCCATCACCGGATAGCAATATGATCGTATCGACTGATGGCGCTGTTTCCATGACATCAATGGTAATGCCGACATCCCAGTCACCCTTGGCCGAGCCGTCACTGCGCTGAATGTAGGGTTTGAGTTTTACCTCGAAGCCAATGTGTTTGAGGGCATCCTGGAATTTACGTTGGTTGTCATCATTGCGTTCAATGGCATACGCCGTTGCCGCGACAATTTCACCTTGCGTACTCACCTGTTGCCACAGTTTGCGGTAATCAAACTGGCGGCCATAGGCCTGGCGGGTGGTGTAATAAATATTCTGAACATCGACAAAGAGGGCAATTTTTTTCACAATAGCGCCTGTTAGTGAATTTAGCGCACTATGATACCTGCTATTAGGGGGGAAGGTACGGTAATTGTGCTTATACCCGGTTTTTCTAAAATCGAAATATTTTTTAATTAATCTGAAATATTCGTCGGGTTATTTCGTTTTTCTTCAAAGTGTTTAACGTTGGTCGTGGTGTTCATCTCTATATGACCATCATGTATTGCACCGTATTCAATTGCAATGACAGGACAGGAAAGGTTGCCCGTGATTTTGGCACCCGACAGGAGTTCAATTTTTTCACGTGCCACGATATCGCCATTGACTGTGCCTTCCACGATGACGATATCTGCATCCAGCTTGCCATCCCAGCAACCCGTCCTGCCAATGACTACAACTTTGCAAGCATTGCTCTCACCCGTAACATGGCCAAGTACCAGCATATTTTCCCCGCCACTAAACTTACCGGTAAATTGTGTATTTTCACCAATACAGGAGGAAAAACGGCTAATGTTATCCAGGGTACGACGAGAAACTGGTTTATTTTGCGATGGTGGCATAGTTAACGCTCCCGGGGACACATGTCTTGAGTTTATCTGGATTTCACAGGCTACCTGGCGCGAATGCGATAGACCTGCATAGTTAATAATATATCGGCAATTAATTAATCTAATTTAAAAATATTTCGGTTTTAAATGATTAAAGGGTAATAAGACAGGAAAAACCGGGACATAGCACTTAGGAACACCTTCGGTACTCATCAAGTACTTCCTGAACGCGTTTCACTTGTCCTGGTCGAGCACGGTAGAACATCCTTGAAGCGTATTCAGCATTTCCTGGTCACTTTGTACCTCATATATGTACGGTTAACTTTAGTGGTAAACTCTCTATGACGCTGTTTAATGAGAGAAAAATAAAACATGGATGAAAAACAGGCTGTCACCGGGGTTTTTGACCTGGTGGCAACACTTTACGATAACCCGTCATTACGTTTCTTTCCTGCCTGCGCCAGCAAGATGGTGGATTATGCCGGGATAAAGCCGGGTGAAGCAGTGCTTGATATTGCCACCGGCACCGGGATGGTGGCACTGGCTGTTGCCCAGACGGTAGGCCATAACACCCCGGTACAGGCGATTGACCTGTCAGAAAATATGCTCTCACAGGCAAAACGCAACCTGTCGCAGGCCGGGTTTGAAAATGTCACCTTTGAAAAAATGGATGGTGAACAACCTGCCTTTGATGAGAACAGGTTTGATGTGATTACCTGTTCATACGGCCTGTTTTTTATGCCGGATATGCCACGCGCATTAACAAACTGGTTACGGATTTTAAAACCCGGCGGACGGGTAATTTTCAGTAGTTTTGCCCCGACCGCCTTTACGCCAATGAGTGAGATCTTTTTTAACAACCTGGCTGAGTATGACATTAGCCCGCCACAACCCCGCTGGTTACAGTTGGCCGAAGAAGCGCACTGTAAAACGTTATTACTTGAGGCCGGGTTTGATTCACCGGAGGTTGTACAGGCACAACTGGGGTATCATCATTCATCGCTTGATAACTGGTGGGAGTGTATTCAAAGCGCAGGTTATCGCGGACTCTACGAACAGTTGCCACAGGAACATCGTGCCGATTTTCAAAACAAACACCTGGCTGACGTTAAGCAACATATGACCAGCGATGGTTTATGGATGGATGTGATGACCCTGTTCTCAAGCGCGAAAAAACCGTAATAGAGATCAAATGAAATTACTGACATTTCTTATCCTGTTTATACCTGCATTTCCAGTGCTTGCTTCGGACAACGATTGCCATGGGCAGGGGATAGGGTTGCAGGTATTGGGTTCGGGTGGCCCGGAGATTGATGATGGCCGAGCGTCTAGTGGCTACCTTGTTTGGCAGGATGGTCACGCGCGTATCCTGGTTGATATGGGTAGTGGCAGTCTTTTAAATTTTGAGCAAAGCCAGGCATCATTGAATGATCTTGATGTTATTCTGTTAACACATCTTCATGTGGATCACAGCAATGATTTGCCGGCGTTAGTTAAGAGTTCTTTTTTTACCAATCGGGATCGTGATCTCCCCATTTATGGGCCGACGGGTAATCATTTAATGCCTTCCATGACGACTTTTGTGCAAACACTGTTTGGGGAAAAGGGCGCTTTTCGTTATTTGTCTGATTTTCTGGATGGTTCGCAACCTTACCGGTTATTGCCTGCCAATATTGATAGTACCCTGGAAGATATACACGTAGTGGTTGATAACCAACGTTTTCGCATCTCCGCGATACCTGTTAACCATGGCCCCATTCCTGCCATTGCCTGGCGAGTGGACATTGGTGGAACGTCGGTCGTTTTCAGCGGGGATACCAGTAATAAAAAGGATGTGCTTTGGCAACTCGCTAAACAGGCGGATATTCTGGTTGCCCATCATGCGATTGCTGAAGTATCCAACCCTGTCGCGCGTAACTTACATATGCCACCCTCCGAGATTGGGAAAATTGCGGCAAGGGCGGGTGTTAAAAAGCTGGTGTTGTCACACCGTATGAAGCGTACTTTTGGTAAAGAAAAGGAATCCTTATCCATTATTCGACATCATTATAAAGGCCCGGTTGTTTTTGCAGACGATCTGCAGTGTTTTGCTGCAAACGGGGATGGTAATCAATAAATATCTGGTCATAGAGTAAAAATTAAAAGTAAGTCGTACCGGGGCGCCAGTAGTTGCTTGTTATACTCGAGATCTTCAAGGCTTTCGAAAATGATCATGGCCCTTGAACGTTAAACTTTATTGCTTGCTGTGTGTCTTTATAGGTATTCAATTCTATTAATATCGCGGTATCTATCCTCCTGTACGCTGGTAAACTGTGTACAGAATAAAAGGCAAGGTTTCACATGGTTTTTCATCTGCCCAAAAATCAGCGCAAGACCGCCACCATCGCCGGGGTCATCGGTAACATCATAGAGTGGTACGATTTCGCACTGTATGGTTTCATGGCCACGGTGCTTTCCTCCCTGTTTTTTCCCGGCGATAATCGCACCGCCTCGTTACTCGCCACCTACGGGGTATTCGCCGCGGGTTTTGTCATGCGTCCGCTGGGTTCGGCGGTGTTTGGTTGGCTGGGCGATACCATCGGTCGCAGCAAAACCATGTTGATCTCCGTGGCGATGATGGCGCTGCCGACGTTCTTGCTCGGGCTGTTGCCAACCTACGAGGTGATTGGTATCTGGGCGCCGGTTTTGCTGGTGGCGATCCGCCTGGTCCAGGGCCTGTCGGTCGGGGGTGAATTCTCCAGTTCCGTGACTTACCTGGTGGAAACGTCAGCCCCGCACCAGCGGGGGTTGTCGGGCAGCTGGGCCAATGTTGGCAGTATGCTCGGCATGCTGCTTGGTTCAGGCGTGGCGACAGCGGCCACCAATTTCTTTACCGTTGAAACGTTGTATGACTGGGGCTGGCGCCTGCCATTTTTGTTCGGCGCGGTACTGGGGATCAGCGCGATCCTGCTGCGGCGGCATCTGCCCCGTTCGGAACACTTCTCACGCCATGAACGGGAGCATGGCGAAACCTCGCCCCTGAAAGAAGCTTTCACGATAAATGCAAAACAAACCTTGCAGGGAACGCTGTTTGCCTCCGGCTATGGTGCTCTTTTCTACCTGACGCTGGTGTATTTGCCCAACTGGTTGAGTGAATACACCCCGATGGAATTGTCTACTGCCATGGGTATCAATACCGCGGCCACGGCCATGATGGTTTTGCTGATTCCGTTAATGGGCTGGCTATCGGACCGCTATATCCGGCGTACCACGATGATAGGAATTGCCATTGCGGTGATGGCCGTGATCATCTTGCCGCTACAATACTGGATGGACCAGGGCAGCTTGATGGCCGCCATCCTGGCCCAGTTCGGGCTGGCAATACTGATCGCCGTACCCAGTGGTGTCGGGCCTGCTACTTTTGTGGAGTTGTTCCCTACCGAGGACCGGTTATCCGGCTACTCGGTTGCCTTTAATATCGGTTTGGGTATCGTGGGCGGTGCAACACCAATGATCGCCACGTGGTTGATCGATGTGAGTGGATCGGACATATCACCGGCTTATTACCTCATCGCCTTTGCCCTTTTGGCGATTGCCAGCCTGGTCTGGATAAAGGACAGAAGCCGCGAACCGCTCAGGTAAAATGAAAGAGTAAATGGTGCCAGAGACCAATCGTTTATAAATATAAACGGTCATGGACTATAAGGGACGGAGTGATTATTTTGATCGTGGATAATAAATACCTTCCATCAGCGCGGTATAAATTTTTAAATGGGCAGTGAATCCCGGTTATGGCTGTTTTAATTTTTAAGCTCAGGTACGTGCCAGACGATGAGGCACACGAGGTTCGTGAATTATTAAGCGATAACGATATTGATTTTTACGAAACCTCGGCAGGTGTTCTTGGTATTTCAATGCCGGGCCTGTGGCTTAAAAACGAAGCACAGCTACAAAAAGCCAGGCAACTGATTGATGAGTATCAACAGCGTCGACAGGTGAAAGCCCGGGAAGAATATGAACAGGGCACTGCCAGGACGTTTTTGGATATGTTCAAGGAAGCCCCTGTCCGCTATATCAGTTTTATACTGGCTATTATCCTGATATGTTACTTGATGATTTTTGCCTTTTTCAATTTATGATAAATAAGAATAATAGAAAACAGGCCAGGTTTTCCCATACGAAAGGACACTGACAACAATGATTGGCTCTATCGTTGCCATATTCATTGTAGAATACCAACGGGCTCTTTATCGCGTTTTTCTCGTTTCTTTTCTTTGGCCGTCAATAGGGGTTGTTTCTTGCTTTCCTTGTTACTTTTGTTTCCCTTG
The DNA here is from genome assembly GCA_037388705.1 of Gammaproteobacteria bacterium. GTDB lineage: Bacteria > Pseudomonadota > Gammaproteobacteria > UBA6429 > Thiohalophilaceae > JARRJY01. The sequence continues at coordinate 8,552 of JARRJY010000072.1, read as the reverse complement.
CTCACGATGTTAGCTCCTGTTTTGAAAAGTCATGTTAGAAATATTACTGTGCTTGACCTGTAATGGTCGATAAACAGACTGTTTTCAGTAACAACTGCCATGTGAGATATCAACGGCATCAGAAGGTGTCGGCAGATTGGCAAAGCGACTACCTTGCGTGATGACGCCACCTGGAAAAAGGTTACGTAAATATTTCTTTCCCCCTTCGGCGGAAAATTTTTGATCTAAGGACTCGGACAGATAGCGCGCATGTCGTGGCAGACCTGTTTTCATATAACTTCTACGCAGATGTTTCAGTATATCCCAGTGTGCATCGCTCAGTATCATATCTTCGTTATTGGCAAGAAGCTGAGACTTGGCCCTGTTCCAGTGTTGTTTTTTGAGCTCGGCTTGTCGAATGGTGCGTAATTGGCTGGCCGATTCAGTTTTAAATGCATTGATTAAATATTGTTTCATGATGTTGTCCTTTATAAACAGGGTAGGTCAGCGCTACCAGTTGGCGAGCGTTACCTGTTGTTGTGATTGCGCTGCGTTTATATTGCAGGTGAATAGGTTTATCCGTCCCGCTTGTCTTCACTGCTGGCAGGGAAAGGCAGATGAACATTGGGGTGGTTAACAGGCCTGCCCAGGTAGGCCTTACGATGTGCAGCCGGGGTGAAGTTGAGCGTTAAGTTACCATCAGTCTGTTGTGGTTGAGGGCCGATCTTCGTGTTGTTTTCTGCTTTTACAGGGGTAAACAACGGCATACGAAATGTCAGCTCATGCAGGCGACAAGTTTGTGTTTTATCGCTTGGCAGTGATTCCTGTGTCGATGACTTTAAAAAGTGGTCGCAGGTGAAGGTAAGCGTATTTGGTGCATTGTTATTGGCTTGAATTGGCATTGGATTCTCCTGTGCCGCATCGCCTGACGCTTGAATGATGGCACGATATGCGCCGTTTTTAGCGAAAACTCTATTTTTTCAAAATCGTCGGGAAGTGTAGAGCAGGTGGCGATGATTGACTTTAAACATACGCCTTTTATCTGGAAATAGCTAATCAGTTAAATTGATAAGCAGGCGTTAAACTGAGGTTAGATGATTAGACTGAAGGGAATTAAAGAGCTAAATCAAAGGAGACGGCGTGTTCTGAAAATAAAAGGGGACAGACCACTTTTTTATCTGGCGTCTGCTCATGTTTAAATCATTTAAAGCCATCTGAAATCTCAGTTATAACGGGTATTGCAGAATACACTCAGTAGGGATCCTCCCGCTCCTTTCCCTCATTTCTATATGTGTTATTCTTGTTAACGTAAATAATAAAAATACATAGAATAAAAAATTCATTTTTGGCTGCATTTTCCCTGCTGAAAGGACACTGGCAACTATGATTGGTTCTGTCATATCTATCATCATTATTCTTGGCATGGTTGTCGTTTTATTCAATCGCCTGGTGGCTGCGCGCCATCGCGTGCTCGCGGCCTGGAGTGATATCGATGTACAGCTCAAACGTCGCCACGATCTGATCCCCAAGCTGGTGGATGCCGTTAAGCAATATGCGGGTTACGAGCAGGCGGTGTTGACCACGGTGGTGGAGTTACGCGATAAAAGCGAAGCACTGACTACCGTGGCAGAGAAGGCTAATGTAGAAAGTAGTCTCGGGCAGGGTATTCATAACCTGCTGGCCCTGGCCGAGGCCTATCCTGATCTCAAGGCCAACCAGAATTTCCTGCAGTTACAAAATGACATTACCGAGGTGGAAGATAACATCCAGTACGCGCGTCGATATTATAACGGTGCGGTCAAGGCGCTGAATGTGCGGGTGGAGTCGTTTCCCGATAACCTGGTGGCGAAGCTGTTTGGTTTTCACACCGCGGAATATTTCGACATGGAGGAATAAGCATGTTGCGCAAGCTGTTGGCCGTTGTCTGCCTGGCCGGGTTGTTGTTGACCGGGCTGGCGCAGGCAGAGGAACGCATTCTTTCTTATCATAGTGATATCCAGGTCTATCCTGATCGTTCCATGATTGTTACCGAAACCATCCGCGTGCGTGCCGAAGGTAACAAGATCAAACGCGGTATCTTTCGTGATTTTCCCACCCGCTATCCCGACCATTACGGTAATGACTACCACGTGGGCTTCCAGGTGTTGTCGGTACAGCGCGATGGTAAAGCGGAAAGCTATCACCAGGAAGATCTTTCTAACGGCGTGCGTACCTACATTGGCAGGAAAAACTATTTCCTGCCACACGGTGAATACACGTATGAAATACGATACCGCACCACCAAACAACTGGGGTTCTTCGATGACTTCGATGAGTTGTACTGGAACGTTACCGGCAATGGCTGGGACTTTCCCATTGATAAAGCCAGTGCCGTGGTGCGGTTGCCACAGTATGTTGCGGCGGCGGATTTACGACTGGCGGCCTATACCGGTTACCAGGGTAGAAAGGGAGTGGCTTATCAACACGCCATCACTGACGAGGGTAACGCCTATTTCGAAACCACGCGACCCCTGGCTCGCCATGAAGGGTTAACCATTGCAGTGGGCTGGCCCAAGGGAATTATCCAGGCGCCCACGGCCGGCGAATTACGTGCACAATTTTTCCAGGACAATAAAAGCGGCCTGATCAACCTTGGCCTGCTGTTGGTGCTGTTTGTTTATTATTTGTTTACCTGGCATAAAGTGGGACGTGACCCGGCCAGCGGCACCATCATTCCTTTATATACACCCCCCAAAGGTTACTCACCGGCCGCCATGCGTTATATCAACAATATGGGGTATGACGACAAGACCTTTAGCACGGCCATCATCAACCTGGCGGTGAAAGGTTTGTTAAGAATTGAACAGATCGCTGAAGGTTACCAGCTAACCAGGACCTATCCCAACTACAAGGCGGAACGGGCACCGGGCGAAAAAGTACTGCTTGGTCGACTGTTCAGGGGGCATGACAGCATCGAGCTTAATAAGAATATAAGTTCGACAGAACGCAATGCGCTTCAAATGGCGGAAAGTGCACACAAGATGTCGTTGAACCGCAACTACAACAAGCTTTATTTCAAAACCAACAGCGGGTGGATAGTGATAGGTGTACTGTTGACACTGCTAATTGCGCTTTCCATGTTTATTACCGCACCTAACGGTGAAGCCCGTTTCATGACAGTATGGACCAGTATCTGGACATTCGGTGTGTTTGGTTTGACGTTTTCAGTCTTCAAGGCCTGGTCAGCCGTATGGCGTACCGGCAGTGGGACGGGGGCCGCCATTTTCATATCGTTGTTTTCACTGCCGTTCTGGGCTGGTGAAGTGTTTGGCCTGACCATACTGGTGAAAAATTTTTCCTTGCTGGCGATTGGCAGCTTGTTGGGCGCGGTATTACTCAACGTGGGTTTCTTCCAGTGGTTAAAGGCACCGACACTGGCGGGGCGCAAGTTGCTCGACAAGATCGAGGGCTTTCGTGATTACCTGGAAATGGCCGAGAAGGACGAAATGAATTTGCGTAATCCGCCTGACAAGGTACCGGCGTTATTCGAGGTTTATCTCCCTTATGCCGTGGCGCTGGATGTCGAGCAGCAGTGGGCCGATAAGTTCAGCGCGGTGTTTGCAAAACTGGAAAAGGACGGCCAGCATTATTCGCCGGCCTGGTATCACGGTCATGATTTTACCGTGGCCAGTATCGGTAGTTTTGCCAGCAGCTTTGCCAGTAGTGTCTCCAGTGCATCAACACCACCGGGTTCGTCATCGGGTTCCGGTGGAGGTGGTTCATCCGGCGGTGGTGGTGGCGGCGGTGGCGGTGGTGGATGGTAACTCGTCACTTGCCTACCTAAAAACCAGGCAATAGGGGACAGGCCACCTGTTATCGCAATAACACTACAAACTAATTGACCTTGCATTCATCATCATGCGTAAAACCATTCAACTATCAACAAATCAACGTGAAGAGCTGGTTGATATAACTGAGCAGGTAAAAACCGTTGTGCGTGAAAGCAAAGTGCGCGATGGCCTGGTGAATGTCTATGCACAGGGTGCAACGGCCGCGATCATGATCCAGGAAAATTGGGATGAGAGTGTGCAGACTGACGTGGTGCACTTGTTACAACAAATGATCCCTCAAGGTGCCTGGTTGCATGACAGGCAAGATGGTAATGGTGATGCCCATTTGAAATCCGGGCTGGTTGGTCCATCAGAGACGATCCCGATCATTGATGGTGGACTGGGTCTTTCTACCTGGCAGAATATCTTTTTCTGTGAATTTGATGGCCCCAGGAATGAACGTCGAATTGTTGTTACCGTTATTGCGGATTAAATGCCATAGAAAATAATAATGATGTCACTCATCAAGGGATTACAAAACCCGGCGCTCTATGATCACCCTGTTGAAAAGTTTGAGGTGATCGAAACACATATTTCCTGGGTGCTACTTACGGGTCAGTATGTTTACAAGATAAAAAAACCGGTTGATTTCGGTTTTCTTGATTTTTCTACGCTTGAGAAACGTCGTTTTTACTGTGAACAAGAGTTGCGTTTAAACCGGCGGCTTGCCCCACAGTTGTACCTTGAGATGGTATCGATACATGGTAGCGAGGCGCAGCCTGAATTAAACGGGCAGGGTACGATCATCGAGTATGCCGTCAAGATGCGGCAGTTTCCGCAGTATGCACAACTGGATCGCATGCTTGAACAGCAAGGGCTGGATAATGCCATCATGGATAAGCTGGCTGATAAAGTCGCCCGCTTTCACCTGTCGAATACGCCGGTTGATCAGGACAGTGAGTATGGTGACATCGAACATATCCGGCAGCCGGTGATGGAAAATTTTACCCAGGTGCGTGACAGTAGTATCCAGGACCCGGCAATAACATCGCAACTGGATAAACTTGAACAATGGAGCCGGCAGCAACTTGATGAGTTGAGGCCCATCATTGCATCACGCAAGGCACGAGGATATGTGCGTGAATGCCATGGTGATATGCACTTACGCAATATTGCCTTGTGGCAGGATGACATCATCATCTTTGATTGCATCGAGTTTAACGAAAACCTTTACTGGATTGATGTCATGAGTGATATCGCCTTCCTGGTGATGGATCTTGAAGATCGTCAGCAAGCTACACTGGCGCAACGCTTTCTTAATAGTTATCTGGAAATCACCGGTGATTATGAAGGCTTGCAGGTATTGCTCTTTTACAAGGTGTACCGTGCCATGGTGCGGGCAAAGGTCGCGGCATTGCGCTGTGTGCAGGCGGACCCTGCTAGCGATGAGTTTAATGAGACCTTGCTGGAATTTCAGCAATATATCAACCTGGCAGAGACCTATACCCGGCCAACTCGTCCCTGTCTTATTATTAATTTTGGTTTGTCAGGTGCGGGTAAATCGGTGGGTACCCGTTTACTGGCTGAGCGACTCCCGGCAATCCAGTTACGCTCCGATGTCGAACGTAAACGTTTATTCAATGTCGCCATCAACGCTGAGCTGGATGCCGCCAAACGCGCAAAGCTCTATTCCCTGCAAGCTACGAATCAGACGTATGCTCGCCTGGTAGATTTGGCACGTTGTTTACTGGAGGCAGGTTACGCGGTGATTATTGATGCCGCCAACCTGAAACAGTGGCAACGACAGTTATTTATTGGGCTGGCGAGATCCGTGCAGGTCACTCACTTTATCGTGGCTTACCATGCCGATGAAGCGATATTAAAACAACGCGTTGTCGATCGCGCACAAAGAAAAGACGATGTTTCCGATGCCACGCTGGAGGTGTTGCATAATCAGTTGCAAAGCTATGAACCATTGACCAACGAGGAACAGTCAGTGACTATCGAGATTGATACCAGTAATCCTGTTGATATCGATGTGGTTATCAAGCAATTAACATAAATGGGGAGGTATTTCCTGAACGCGCAAACTCATTCCGGCTACATTGTTTCTAATACAGCTGCTTGCAAATATAATTTTTAATAATCTGTTCAAGGTATATGTCAGAGGATCGCAAACAATGCCACGAAAACCACGTTTTAATCTTGTTGGGATTCTTCAACATGCTATATAACGCGGTAATAACTGTGAACCATGTTTCTTCATTCAGGTAGACTTTCTACGTTATTTGTTATGACATAAAAATAAAGCCCGCTTGTGCGGGCTTTATAGTATTTCATGGCAATTATTGAACAGAACCGAATGACACATTGCTGGCATCAGCAGGTATAGTGATCCCTGCGATTTGTCCACCCTGGTTAAGTGGTCCGTCAGGAAACAATTCATACAGGTAACGCAACCCACCTTTGTCCATGAAGCGTTCATCCAGTGTTTGCGAGAATTCATGTGCAGGTGGCAGGGTTGCACCTACGTTTTCAAAGTGTACTCGTAAAAAGCGTATCACGTCCCAATGGTCTTCGGTTAAGTTAATGCCCATTGATTTGGCAATAGAGCGGGCTTTTTCTTCTGTCCACTCGTTGTAAGTATCAATCTCGTCGCTATCATGAATACCGAGTACTTGTTCAAGTTTTTCTTTGTCACTTAGTTCATTTGCCATTACATACCTCCTGGCGAGTCGTATTGTTGATCTAAGTTACATTAAGACTAAAACGCAAAAGCAGGTAATGTCAAAAAATACACATACAACATATACGCATTTAGCGTATTGGTTTTTATTCAATAATTTTGATATATAGATGAGTGACGTGTTTATCAAGTTGTGATAGTTGAAGTTGCTTACTTTTATATTACTTGTCCGCATATATCATGCTGTTATTATTGAATTATTCACGGTTGAATTAATGAATTCTAACCTTAGGTAGTTAGTTGGAAGAAAAATGGGAGATAAAACAGATGCTTTTTAGACAACTATTTGAACCAGATTCTTCGACATACAGTTATTTACTGGCATGCCCGGATACAGGTGAGTGTGCCATTATCGATCCTGTTCTTGATACAGCAGAACGTGATCTGAGTGTGTTACAGTCCTATAACCTGAAGTTAACCTACACTGTTGATACCCACATTCATGCCGATCATTTATCTGGTGCAAGACGCCTTAAAGCATTAACCGGTTCAAAAATTGTTTACCCTGCCATTGATGAATTACCCTGTGCGGATATTGGTGTTCAGGAAGGCGAAGTATTCCGGGTCGGCAATATTGAATTACATCCATTATTTACGCCAGGGCATACTGATCATCATCATGCGTACCTGATCCATACACCTGTAAACAGTATGCTGTTTTCAGGTGATGCCTTGATGATCGATGGAGTAGGGCGTACCGATTTCCAGTCGGGTGATAGTGCGACACTGTATAAAAGTATCCAGCAAAAGTTTTTTTCCTTGCCGGATGAAACGTTGGTGTATCCGTGCCATGATTATGAAAATCGGCATGTCAGTTCAATTGCACAGGAAAAACAACGTAACAAGCATATTGCCTCAAAAAGTCTCGAGGAATTTATTGAAACCATGGATAACCTGGATCTCCCCTATCCACGTAAGATTGATTTTGCCGTACCCGGCAACCAGCAATGTGGTGAATGTCCCGAGCAGGTACCAGAACAGTACCGTGGTCCTTGTGCCAAATTTGATCAGGGTGAGTAATCTCTTCCCGTTAATATCTGGAAATAATATTTGGGGTCAGAGTAAAAATATTATAGGGTAAACAAAACTATCTTGTAGCCGGGAATGTGCCAGCGCAAGGGCGCGGCAAATATAACGCAGGATGAATTTTAAGTGGTTGGTAATCATTCCGTTGTTTTAATTTCCGTTTAGGATATTTTTTTGATCAGTCTTTCAGGATGTGCCAGCACAACATGGTGGCCGGATATTGACAGTGAAAAAATATGTAAAGATGTAAAAGGGTTATCATTCTCAGCCAAAAGTGCTAAGTGGAAAGCAGAAGGACACGTTAGTACTACAGATATTATTGCCCTGGCGGCTGGCCAAAAAGAACTGGCGGAAAAGTTTGCCCTGTATTCCCAGGTTCCGGATGCACAGGCACTACGTTTTTCTGCGCCTGCTGTTTCCTTCTGGGGTATTTTTTATTGGGAGTACCGTCAGAATATCAACTCAATTTTACACTCATTACACGGTGGTGATGAGCAAAAAATCATTAAGCGCCGTAATAAATTAAAACAAATGATCAATGAACTGCTCAGGAATGACCCTGAGAAGAATGCCTGGAAAATCGGTTTTCTTATTCATGCATTGGGTGATAGTTTTGCCCATGTCTATGATGAAGGAAATGGCCTCTATGCTTATGGCCCCGGTACTGGCCACTTGTGCGAAAAGGGTAGTTTTTCACCTGATTCCATTTATGAAAATAACAAAAACTACATTGCGTATCTTACAACGTTATTTGAGGCACTGAATACGGGTAATGGAGATGCCAGCACACTTAATCGTTATATTATGCACGTTAAAAAAATTATCAAAGAGGCAAGAAAATTAACAGAATCAGAACGTGACAATCATATAAGAGAAAACATTGTTAAATTTGAATTAGAAAATATTCCCCCGCTACATTACTGCGACCATAAGAAATGGGCGAATGAAGTTACTTTCAGTAAAGTTGAAACATTTTTAAAGGACATTAAAAA
>JARRJY010000071.1:18331-27502 GCA_037388705.1 Gammaproteobacteria bacterium | reverse complement strand
GCGCTTTATGCGCAACTGGGGTAATGTAAGCCACTGGTTTCGACTGCATATGATACTGGGCATCATTGGACCATTATTAGTCCTGTTTCATTCTAACTTCAGCCTCGGCTCGACAAACAGCAACCTGGCACTATTTTCCATGCTGCTGGTTGCCGGCAGCGGCCTGATCGGTCGATATATATATACCCGGATTCATTTTGGTGTTTATGGCCAACAGGCAAGTCTTAAAGAAATTCGCGAAAACCTGCAAATCACCAAGGGCAAACTGAGTGAACAATTCAAGCTCTCGGGCACAATTACAACCAAGATTCGAGCAATTGAAAAAAGATTGTTAAAAAAACGGATCTTTTTTGTATCGATTTTGTTATTACCCTTTATACCAATATACACATACGGCAATATATTTTTTGTAGTTCGCGCCATCAGGAAAGATATACGTCGACAGGCAAGACAGAATGGGTGGGACAACAAAATTCGAAAAAAATTTTCTATTGAAGCAAATTCATTGCTGGTATTTTATATTAAAAATGTACGACGTGCCGCAGAGCTAAATATATACCGTCAGTTATTTTCTCTCTGGCATCTCTTGCACATGCCGTTGTTTATCACCCTAAAAATTTTGTGGCAATTACCGCAATCATTTTCATATTTAGCATGACCCTGCACCAGGGGGCCAGGCATAATTAATTTTTCAAAACTATCAGACATTGATAGTGATGGTGTAACAATAAATACATCAAAGGGATTCCACGGCAAAAATAAACCCCTACGATCCCAGCAATGTAATTCCTGTCATACTGACCATCAGGGAAGAAAAGCTGATATTATAAAATTTTCTCCACTTACTTTTAATCATAAGCACACGGACTTCATACTAAAAGGCCAACATGAACGCATATCCTGCCAGTCATGTCACAAGAATAAAAAGAAGTATCGTAAAGCGCCCTCAAATTGTGTTAGTTGCCATAAAAATAGTTCTCCTCATAATAAGAACAGGATGGGAAAATATTATAATAAATGTCATTCCTGCCATACGGAAGATAACTGGTTACAAAATAAATTTAAGCATAACAAAACGAGGTTTCCTTTACGCGGGAAACATCAGGAGACTGAGTGCGTCAGCTGCCATGCTGGTGACCAGTATATAAAAACACCACGCGATTGTTATTCCTGCCACAAACCTAATGATGTTCACCAGGGACGGAATGGAAAACAATGCCAGAAATGTCACTCACCTTACAAATGGAAAAAAGTCAGTTTTGACCATGATAAAAAAACCAAGTTCCCCCTGCGTGGCAAACACGATCGAATCAGTTGCCAGGCATGTCATAAACAAAGCCCGCAAAAAGTAAAACTAAAAACATCTTGTATTTCCTGTCACGCCAATGATGACAGGCATAAAGGTCGTTATGGTATTAAATGTCAGTCCTGCCACAACTCAACCAGTTGGTCAAAACACTTTTTTAATCACGATAAAAAAACCAAATTCAAGTTGCGAGGTAAACATCGAGAGGCACAGTGTGCTGACTGCCACAAAGGTAACCTGTATAAAACCAAACTAAAACAGGATTGCTATAGCTGTCACCAGATTGATGACAAGCACAAACAACAACAAGGTAAACAATGTCAGCGCTGTCACAATGAAAACAGCTGGCGGGGAAAAGTGCGTTTTGACCATGACGTTACACACTTCCCGTTAATCGGTCTGCATGCACTGGTGCCCTGCGAAGAATGTCACCTGACAAGTACCTATAAAAATACTAAATCAGACTGCAACAGCTGCCATAGTGCTGATGACACACACAACCAACAGCTGGGAACCCAGTGCGAGGATTGTCATACGCCAAATGGTTGGGGTATCTGGGAATTCGACCATAACAAGCAGTCAGAATTTAAAATAAACGGCGCACACAAAGGATTGCATTGTCATAGCTGCCATCGCAGCGAGGTCAAACGTATCGCGCATAATCCACGCGCCTGCTCTGCCTGCCATCGCAATGATGACCCCCATAATGGACAATTTGGGTCAGATTGTGAACGTTGTCATACTACTAAATCCTTCCATGATATCAAATTTCGCTAAATTGGGTTAAAATTCCCAAATAAAGAAGAAAAATTTGCCGCCTCATATTACTAATAACCAAGGCAGTCTGAATGCGAAATACCATTACAAATACTGTCAGAATAATCTCCACATTCACTGCTGGAATTTCCCTACTATTTGTGCTTTTACTGGCTGCCCCAGTATTTTCTGCCACAGCAGCAGATCAAACATCTGAATTTAATCATGACCAGACCGGTTTCTTACTCAATGGTGCACATCAGAAGGTCACCTGTGATACCTGCCATGCCAGTGGGGTGTTTAAAGGCACTCCTACCCGTTGTCAGTATTGTCATAGTCAATCAAGTAAACTGGCGACAATCAAAAAATCCAGCAGTCATATTCAAACGACGAACAATTGCGATGATTGCCATACAGAGGTTAGCTGGTCGAGTGTCCGGGTAGACCATTCTGCAGTCATTGGATCCTGTAGTGCATGTCATAATGGCACAAAGGCCACCGGGAAACCTGCTAACCATGTACAAAGTCATGATCGGTGTGATAACTGCCACAGAACTATTACCTGGTCACCTGCCTTTTTTGATCACGATAATGCTACAGGTAGCTGTTTCAGCTGTCATAATGGTACCACTGCGAAAGGCAAGCATCCTCAACACATCCAGAGTAGTAATACCTGCGAAGACTGTCACCGCACTACTGCCTGGATACCTGCCGGCTTTGACCACAGTAATATTAACGGTGGTTGTTCAAACTGTCATAACGGAACCACTGCAACTGGTAAACATGCTCAACATATACAAAGCAGTAATGTCTGTGAAGACTGCCACCGTACCACGGGCTGGATACCTGCCATGTTCGATCATAGTGGAGTTACCGGTAGTTGCTTCAGTTGCCATAACGGTACTACTGCACCAGGTAAGCCTAATAACCACGTACAAAGCAGCAATATTTGCGAAGACTGTCATAGCACTACAGCATGGACCCCGGCTAGTTTTGATCACAACAATGCCAGTGGTTCCTGTTCAACCTGTCATAATGGTATCAGTGCAACTGGAAAACCTAATGACCACTTTATAACGCCATTACAATGCGATGAATGTCATAACACAACGGTATGGAGCCCGGCAGACTTCAGGCACAGTTCACCTAACTACCCGGGTGACCATCGTGCATCATTAAGTTGCATATCATGTCATAGCGGAAACAGTGAGACTGTAAACTGGCCTTCGCCATCCTACATGCCGGATTGTGCAGGTTGTCATGCTACTCGCTTCAAAGCAGATTCACACAAAAAGACTGAGACGCCAACAACCATTCGCTATACGGTTGATGAACTTCGGGATTGCAGTGGAAGTTGCCATGAATATACCGACTCAACATTCACTACCATAAAAAATGCACGAAGCGGACATCATTCAACTACCGACGGTGGCTGGTGAGCATTAATAAAAACAAGTGCTTCGCAAGTAATTTTTTTCAGAAAACATCCAGATGTATTTATTATGTTTGATTTTATAACAGGAAGAACAAGTAGTGCCAAGTTTCTTATTGCCGGTATACTATTTATTCTTTGCTATCTCCCTGGTTCTAACCTGTTTGCACAAAGTCCGACTTCCGATATCTTTGAAGGTTTATTTATCTCAAATACCAGTCAAGGTCAGTCAATCAGAATAAAACTGAGCTTACCGGTTACCAAAGTGAGTCATTTCCCGGTAAGTCATGGCCGATATGTCTCTATCAAGTTAAAACCTGTTATACCTGGTGCACTAGATGACTACCCGCTATCAAGAATCGCTATTCTCAGCCCTACCCTGGATACGGACACCCCGCTAATCGATATCAATTATGAAAAAGATGACTTTGGCAACCTGGTTCTTGAGGCCAAGTTCAAAACAAACCTGAATTTCCAGGTAGAACAACCAACCAATGAAGTCATAACAATATTCCTCCCCAGAGAAGGAACCAGCAGAAAACCTGAACCAGATAAACAAGCCACTAAAAAATATTACGCGATCAATCTCCAATCTACGACAGAACAAAGACGCGTCAAAGAACTTGAAAAAATCAAGTCGCTACAAAAGTATAAATCTTATACCACAAAAGCAGTCATATCCGGGAAAACATGGTATCGGCTCCGTATTGGTTTTTTTACCGATAAAAACAAGGCTTTCCAGCTAAAACAAACCATTAAAAAATTATTTCCAGCAGCCTGGGTGACACGTGTAACCGGAGATGAAATTGCTCTTGCAGAAGAATGGTTCATCGAACAGGAACAAGGTAAGGATAAAATTGCTCTGGATACAGCCCCTCCACTGCCAGAGCCGCGGGTAGTCTACCCGGAAAGAGCCTCTGTCATACCAAAAACTGGGAGCCGGGCCGAAAAACTGATGGAAATTGCACGGCAAGCCATGGCGGATGGACAATATAAAAAAGCTATTCGATATTACGCCAAGATCCTTGAACTAAATAACGCCGCAACAAACCAGGATGCACTGGAATTTCTTGGTGTTGCCCGGGAAAAAAACAACCAGTTGGCCCATGCAAAAGCCGAGTATGAAAAATACCTGTCACTCTACCCTGATAGTGAAGGTGCAATCCGCGTAAAACAACGCCTAACCGCGATCCTGACAGCACGAAAAGTCGCCAAGCAGAAATTAGCTAAAAAGAAAACGTCAGATGATACTGAGTGGCAATATCACGGCAGTTTTTCTCAGTTCTATCGTCGCCAGGATATTTCCACTGATTTTTCACCAGACCTTAATGTTGATGATTCATTAAATACAGATTTTGCCCTGACCGGACGATATCGTGGGCAAAGTTATGATATGCGCAGCCAGATTACTGCCAATCATCGCTATGACTTTAACGATGAGACAGATCCTAATGAAAGCAAGGTCTATTCACTTTACCTGGATGTAACTCACAAAAACAGCAACATTTCTGGACGCGTTGGTCGACAAACCCACAACGGTGACGGAGTATTGGGTCGATTTGATGGAATGTTATTGCGATACCAAATAAACAATAACTGGAAGGTAAAAGCGATTGGGGGTTATCCTGTAGAGTTAACCCGTTCGAATATATCAGATAAGAATAAACAGTTTTTCGGACTTAGCGTTGATGCGGAGTCACTTATTGAAAACTGGAAGTTTACGTTTTACGGTATCAACCAGACAGCATATGATATTAACGACAGAGAAGCAGTGGGTGTTGAATCACAATATCGTGATGAAAAAACGTCTCTTTATACGACCTTCGATTATGATACTTCCTATAAAAAACTGAATAATATTACCCTGGTTGGAACCAGGCGTTTCGAGAATCAAGCTGCTATTAACTTGCTCATGGATTACAGAAACAGTCCTTTTCTCACCACATCAAACGCATTGATTGGTCAGACCTCAAGTAATCTCGAAGAACTTTTAATGTCTTTTACCGAAGAGCAGATCAGGGAACTTGCGCTTGACAGAACTGCTCGTTTTAAATCAATTACCCTGTCTGGTTCAATTCCAATAAACAGTAAATACCAGATAAATGGTGACATAACGGCATCAAGCCTCTCCAGCACCCCGACATCAGGTGGTGTTATTGGCTCCCCATCTACCGGAACCGAGTACTATACATCTGTACAGTTGATAGCGAACAACTTTTTCAGTGATAATGACACTACCGTATTTGGCCTGCGTTATGGTGATGCATCTACCAGTGAGTCTAGCGCATTCACCTTGTCAACCCGACTATCACCAAGCCCTGAATGGCGCATTTACCCGCGCCTTACGATTGATAAACGAAAATCTGATTCTGGAATAGAAAAAACAACCTATAAGCCCCTGGTGAAATTTGACTATCGATATAAAAGAAACGTTAAATTTCGCATGGAGCTTGGTTATGATGATGCGACAATACAAACAGATCTGACCGAAGAGAAAGAACAGACTCGTTACATTTATGCTGGTTATATTTATGATTTCTAATCTTATTTATCCAGTAAGTGTATAATCTCTGAATGCCCCGCCTGTTTCGCCATACCCAGTGCGGTTTGCTTGTCTTTATTCCTTATGTCGACATCAGCATCATGTTTCAAAAGCATCTGCACTACTTCCAGGTGCCCTTTTGCAGATGCTTCAATTAATGCAGTGTTACCAAAATTATTTCGCTGATTAACGTCAGCATGCAATGAAAGCAAGTATTTAACCATTGCTTCATGTCCGTTGCTTGATGCCAGCAATAATGCTGTATTACCCAGTCTATCATGAGTGTTAATATCAACCCCATTTCGGGCTAATGTACTGACAATATCTACTAAACCAAGCCCACTGACTTTACCCAACAGGGTGTTTCCATGTTTATCCCTCGTACCAACCGAGGCTCCATTAGATACGAGGAATTTTACGATGTTATTCCTGTTATTAACTGAAGCAATCCATAACAGGTAATTCCTGTATTTATGGAGGTATTTTTTATCAGCATTTCTATATAAAAGTTTTACACTATTGATATCACCATTTTTCACCGTAAAGTAGAGAGATGAACGGCCTTTTAAATCACCTTGTTCGACCCTGGCGCCCTTCTTCAGAAGGTACTCGATCATTTTAACGTGTCCTGCCTGGGAAGCCAGGATCAGGCCAGTACTTCCATCCTTGTTTTTCAGGTTCATATTCCCGCCACGACTTAATAGCTTTTTAAGTACTGTTAAATGCCCATTTCTTGCCGCCCACAGGACAGGGGTCATTTTCTTCTTGTCTCTGAGATTTGGATTGCTGCCATTACTTAGTAATAATTCAGCTACCCTGTCATACCCTTTCACGGCGGCATGCGTTAACGCAGTAAGTCCATCCCTGTCTTTTGTATCAGGCTTTGCGCCACTTCTAAGTAATTTTTCAACCTGCTTATAGTCATTTGCACGTACTGCAACAATCAATTTTGTCCAGTGGCTATTGGCAGAAGTCAGTCGTACATTACTTGTATTTGTTCTCTTTGATGTTTTCGATAACCTGGCGCCAGATTTTTTCAATGCCGCAACAATTGCTTTGTACCCCCTGGCATCAGCAATAGCAATTGCAGACTGGCCATTTTTATCTTTGACATGAACATTGGCACCCCTATTTAAAAGTATTTGCATCGTTCCAGCCTGGTTGGATCTCACGGCTGATAATAATGCTGTATTGCCGAGCTTATCCTGTAATTCAGTCTTCGCACCTTTACCCATAAGATACTTTACAGTTTCCACATGTCCAGCCTGAGCTGCCTGTATAAGGGCTGTTTCTTTCTGATCATTGCGTGCATTAATGTCAGCGCCATGTTCTAACAGTAACGCGACAATCTTTATGTTACCTCTTGATGATGCTGCCATTAAAGAAGTCATTCCGAACTCATCTTTAAAATTAACCTCAGCATCATTATTAAGCATTGTTTTAACTAGCTCCAGATCACCACGCTGACTTCCCTGTAATAATGCCTTTTCAGTTTTTAGATTTTCTGGTAGGTCGCTTTCATCGCCAGAAAGACCGAGTCTATCAAGCTTTCTTTGAGCCTTTTTATGTCCCTGATTGGCTGCTTTTTTAAACCATTTTTGTGCTTTAGCCCGGCTTTTTTCAACTCCCAGGCCATTGAGACACAATATACCCCAGCTGTATTGTGCCTTTGCATAGTTCTGTTTTGCTGATTTTTGAAACCATTTTGCTGCTTCATTATAATTTTTATTGATGCCAAGACCATTCCTGTAAAGAACAGCAAGATTATATTGCGCTTCTCTATCACCACTTTCGGCCAGAGGTTTAAGTATCCGGTATGCTTTTTTGTAGTTTTTTGTTTTAATTGCCATCTCTGCCTGACTTGTTGTGGCAGAGTATGAAAGTGGCATATAAAAATATGCCAATAATAAAATTATAAATGTTAATATTGTTTTGATTTTACTACTACTCAGTGCCATGTTTCGTTTCAACTTCAATGCCAATTTTTTTCAGAAAAGGGGTTGGTAAAATACCACCTGCACAAACTAACGTCGCATCATTTTTTAGCGTTACCGATTCATCTTTCTTTTCAATCACGACTTCTGATTCTGAAAAGTTTTTAACACTCGATGACATGATGACCTGTATATTCCCGTTTTTTTCCGCCTCAGCCACCCTGTTGCGATTTTTTTCCTTGGCCCTGGAAAAAGCCTCGCTTCTATAGGAAATTGTTACTTTTGTACCAGGTTGTTCAGCAATACTACAAGCAGCTTCAAGGGCACTGTCACCACCACCAACAACCAGGACATGCTGGCCCTGATACTGTTCCGGATCAATCAGGTTATATATCACCTTGGGTAATTCTTCTCCTGGCACACCGAGTTTTCTTGGCGTGCCTCGACGCCCAATAGCAAGTAATATATTCTTTGTTTTGTATTCACCCTTGTTAGTTTTTACCAGATAACCATCATCCTGCCTGGAAATATCATCCATTTTCTCCCTGTAATTTATTTTTATTCCAGTTTGCTTCTCGATTTGTAACCAGAGTTTTAGTAGCGCTTCCTTGCTTGTTTCACGAATTTTCACCTTACCAACAATCGGTAATTTCGCAGGCGCTGTCATCACGACTTTCCCGCGCGGAAAGTTAAATACGGTTCCACCCAATGAATCTTGTTCAATGGTTTTATAGTTTAACTTTTTCTCATGTGCAGCCAGTGTTGCACTGAAGCCAGCTGGCCCCGCACCAACAATGACTACATCATAGTCAAAATTACTGTCTGCTTTTCTTTTGGCAATTGACTCCATCGCCTGGCGACCCTGTTCTGTCGCATTCCTGATAAGTCCCATTCCCCCAAGCTCACCCGCAATGAATACACCAGGTAAATTGGTTTCAAAATTCTCACTCACATTAGGAATATCAATTCCCCTGTTCTCGGTTCCAAATACTAAGGTAATAGCATCAAAGGGACAGGCTTTTTTACAGGCACCGTGTCCAATACAATAGGTTGGATTGATCAGGCTAGCTTTGCCACTGATAAGTCCGATAACATCACCCTCTGGACAGGCATTCACGCAGGCACCACAGCCTACACATTTCCCCGGATTAAATGCCGGATGTAAAGAAGCAGGCTCGGTAAGGCCCGCTTTTTTATTTTC
>JARRJY010000071.1:16030-18291 GCA_037388705.1 Gammaproteobacteria bacterium | reverse complement strand
CTACTGATAAACTTTCCATGGAGTACCTGCATCTTGGTCCGCTAATAACCAGTTCTAACCCTGATGTGTATATCTATATATATAGTATGTCAGACAAGGTATTTTTTCCTGTAATTACTTCACATCCCCGGTAAAAAAATGATATTTTTTTCTTGTTTTTCAGTAATTTACGATATTCTCAGGTGGGCTATAGAAATATCTGTTGTACTACTTATACTTAATGTTCTAGTTAAATGTGTGAAAGTATACCCACCCGGAAAAATAGAATAATAAAGACGAGTTCAGCATTGATAATTCCTGAAAAAATCACCGATTTCTCCAATCTAAAACGTTATTTTAAAGTTGCCGGCCTGGTTAGCATTGTATTCAATAAAGATGGTTTAGTTGTTTTTTCTACAAAACCCTCACAGATTGGCAGCACTGAAAAAAATAATCATGAATATAAATCAGCGATATCTGGCAATGTTGCGAGCAAGTTCTTTTACCACGATTATTTAAGTTTGTTCAATGAACCAACAGATGATGACAACATGGTACAAAGCTACCTCCCAATTCGCAAAAATCAGACTTCACCTATACATGGTGTTTTTGAAATATATACAGATGTGGAATTTATGACAGACCAGGTAGTGCATACAGAAATTGTTATCATTCTTGGCGTAATAATAATACTAACATTTTTGTATAATTTTTTATTACTGATAGTAGGTAACTCTGTAAAAACCGTTGCGCAACAACAATCCATAATACAGGAAAGAACAAAAGCCCTTGAATTATTATCGGCGCAAATGCTGAACATCCAGGAAAACGAAAGAAAACGACTTTCAAAATATCTCCATGAAGATGTAGCTCAAACATTATCACTGGTAAAAAAACGTATTGAGGAAGAATGTGCTACCACGGGAAATGATGGTCAACCTGCATCTCAACTCACCATTAAATATCTTCACGATGCTATTAAGGAAATTAAACGCATCGCGATGCAGCTGCGTCCCCCTTTACTTGATGATCTCGGCTTTATAAAAACAGCAGAATGGTTATGTAGTGAATACCATAACATGTATCCTGAACTTACTATTCATACCGAGTTTAAAATAGAAGAAACTGACATACCATCAAACATCAAGGTGGTAATGTACCGTATTATCCAGGAAATACTGGCACATATTGCCAAAACATCAGGCATCACCACCATCAATATCAAAACCTTGCTTGAGAATGGCCAATTAATACTTTGTATTGAAGATAATGAATCTGCCTACCAGGCTACTACGCATTCATCCATACAGGATGCAATCACGGGTAGTGTATTATCATCAATTTCGGAAAGGGCAACCTTGTCGGGTGGTGAGTTCTCGATCAGCAACAATAAACATGGTATCGCGTCAGCCATGGCAATATGGAATATATAGTACCAGCGCATTTTACTTTAGCTGCACGTTACCTGAAGTATCATGATTACTATGTGTCATTTACTGCTGATACTCCGGGAGTATCCATTCTGATTCACGAGTGTCGAGTTTGCCGTGTACCACAGGCAATATGAACCCACCTTTATTTACAAATATCTGCCCCGGGCCAAACGTGGGTCGAGAATAATACGGCAAATATAAATCCATGCCCTGTGAATGGCCTATCAAATCGAGCAAGTATTTTCGTAAATAGAACCCGTCAAGGTGTTTGATCATATCGCTCATGAGCAAGGACGAAAAGAACGCTTCGCTCTGCAGCCGTGGATATTTCAACTTGATATCACGTACTTTTGCCCAGGCCTGCAGGCGTCTGAATGCAGGATCAATTTTACCCGGTAATCGATATGGATGCGCCAGGTACACCTCGTCTGAATCTGATACAGGCCCCGGTAACGGTTCAATACTGTCGCCAATGAGCGATGAGGATAAATAGACACGCGCACCAGCTGGCACGGTAATATTTGCCAACTGATTTTTATCAACCCAGTACACCATCACCACCTTACCGGGCTCTTTTAATAAAGCCTGTAATCTATCGACTGGTATCTCTTTCTCACAGTCAAATGAGATGCGACCAGTTTTGATTGTGCGTTCTGCTAAATCGGCTTCCAGGCGATCCATGGCACGTGCTGCAGAAGACTTGCAATACACCTGCACCAGTTTATCAAATGAAACCTGTTCCAGATCCGTCGCAATCAGGTCTGCCTCCAGCCCCAGTCCTGCTGAATAATATAATGTATACAAATTATAAAGATCCCCGTCACCAGCTACCGGGTACCGGGTACTCGG
>JARRJY010000071.1:0-15940 GCA_037388705.1 Gammaproteobacteria bacterium | reverse complement strand
GTGATCCCTTAGCTGTTTTGTCCAACCGGATTCATCACCAGTTAATTCCCATACATCAAGAATCCAGTCACGGTGAACAGTATGTAAACGGCTTTCCGGTGTCGTACCCCGGTCCCACCGCTTACTCTCGATCCGGGTCTGCCGGCTTTTTTCTTCTGTAAACCTTTTTATCACAGCAAGTACGGCATTCTTTTCATCCTCATTGCTGTTTCCTGTCACCACCGTGGCAAAACGTATGGTCGAGTCAGTAACACCTGGAGAGGGATCAGTGGTGAGTGTATCGAGATAAGCTGCAAGTGAACGGACCTCTGCATCGGTCAAACGGAACCGGGGCATGAGACTGTCGATCCTGCGCCCTGATGGCGTCACACCGTCACGTAATACCGTCGCCAGAGATTCGAGATCGTAGGCTGGTCGCTCCGGCTGGGCTGCCGGTGCAAATAGTACCGAACTCGCGATGATTGGTACGATGATCGATGCTTCCTTCGAGCCCATGCCGCTGATGCCATGACAGCTGTTACAACTGAACTGGGTACCCAGTATCTCGACATCGCCACTAACGATGGCCGTCAGGGGCTCACCATTTGCGCGCAGACCGTCCTCGTATAATGCTCGGCCGACTTCCAGGTCTGCCGCCACCTGGCGGCCACCGGCCCGTGTCGTGCGATCGGCTGTACTATCTGTAGTGTCCTGTGATGACCCGTCACACGCCGACAGTATGGCTAACAGTATCAACAGGAGTACGGTCACCTTTTTCATGGCCATGCGCCGGGCGTCAGGAAGTTACACTTACGGGTCAGAACAGGTTTTGAACGGCCAGGTTAGCCAGGTCTTTACCGCTGGCCAGTCCATCTACACGCAGCCAGGGCTGTAGCGGTTGTTTTCTCAGGAACGTCAGCGGTTGATGGTTCATCTTGGAACCGGCATAAGCATCGAATGCACGCATCACGGCATTGATATCCTGGCTCCTGCCGGTGAGGAACAGCCATGATTTACTCGCCTTGAATCGATCTGCATAGGAGCGCAGAACGGCCGGGCGATCATATTCCGGATCAATACTGATCGAGATCAACCGAAGGCGGTCCAGCTGCTCCCGGTCAAGCACACGCTGCATACTGGCAAATGTCGCCGTCATCACTGGACAGATGGTCGTGCAGGTGGTGAATATAAAGTTCAGCGCTACCGGCCCATCGGCAGACAGCAGTTCAGCCATGGAAGTCTTTTTCCCATCGGCATCGATCAGGGTGACATCAGGGATGGTATATTGCTTCGAGGATAATTTGAAATTTCTATTCTGCATCATCTTCATGTGCATCGAGTGGTCTTCATGTGCCTGGTGGTTCATACCCCCTGCATGATTCATATGCCCGGCACTTTCCTGCGCACTGGTTGTTGCTAGCGGGAAGACAAGCAGGCTGGATACTACGGCGACGACAGACAGTAATCGTTTCAAAGACCTCATTCAAGGTACTCCTTATGTGTTATCAGGTGTATCGCCAGGCTTGTTACCAGATATTTTACTGGCATCTGGCCTGGTAAACAGGGGCATGACAAATCGCTTGTCCTCGATCGCCGGGTTTACCACTATCTTATCGATGGTAACAAAACTCGATTCGGAAGTGCCTTTCAGTCGTGTATTCGTACGGCCAGGGAACAATAAACCGGCTTCTGCTTTCCAGTCCGAATAAGTCGTTTCGACCAGTTGCTCCTTACCACGAATCATAATTGTGTACTCAAGTTTGACATCGAGGCCGGTTTCCTCATCCAGGTAGATCCAGCGCACGGTCCCCCCTGGCATCTCTACCTTAAGCTTGTCTGCAGGCCGGCCATCGACGTCTTCCTTGCCCAGCCATTCTATCTTGAAACCACGCTCATGGGCATTCAACAACATGCCATCGATTGACGCCGTATCGGCGATGGCAAGCGCATCCTCTTTTTTCAATGGCTCCGGCAGATTACGGCCCAGGTAAGGCAAAAACTGCCAGCCACTATCACCATCGACACATTGCACAACACGACGTTTATTAAACTCGTATTCAGTACACATTTTCAAAGGGCGTTTCTGATCAATTTTGTAGGGTGCCACAACACCCTGTCCCAATGACATCTGGCCAGACAACTGTAGCGAGGAGACCTGTCGCCAGGCCGCTTCGCCACCCTTGGCTTCGACGTTTTTCTCGATCAGGCTATCTATCCGTGAGCCGTAGCCGCCTGCGAAAAAAACCAGGTACAACACTGATAACGCAAGCAATGTTAAAACTGATATTTGAATTTTATCTTTCACAAAGTACTCCTGTTTCATAACGCTCGCCTATTGCACGACAAGATGCTGCTGTAGGTAATCGCCTATCTGGATACTCACCAGGTCACCCGGTTTAACATACTTGCCCGGGTTTGCGAAAAACATCCAGTAAATCGTCCCTTGTTTTGGCGTATTGGAATTTCTCAACGCACCAACCTTGCCCGGCGTCGGCACGATCATCTTTGAACCAGACTTCTCATGTGTCAGCACGGGTTTGCTCTGCCTTTTGAACAGCGGCTTCGCCTTTTCGGCATCCAGCACCTTGTAGCGAAATTCCAGCATGTAACCGGCCGCGGTTGTCTTGACCCATAACACCTCTACACCCCATTTTCTTTTCATATAAGTTTTCAGGCGAGGATGCGTTTTAACATCCACAACCGCAACTTTCGACATTGAACTTTTATCTTCCGCCGCAGCCGCAGCCGTGACACACAGTGTGGCTGCAACGATTACGATAGAGAACCATTTAGAACTTTTCATAAATTGATACACTCGATAATTTCTGCGACATCCAGATACTGACCTCTCAGGATAGTACATAAAACAATAAAAGCCCTTGCCGATTAAAAACCAGGGACTGATGAGCCCGTGAAGGCGCGTCATCAGCCCTGGTGTTTCCCCCTAATCGTGTTTTCCTATGGAGCCAACTCATCTGCACCCGCAGTCCTTAAACCGTCACCACCCGGACGTGGGTCACCATCGATGTCATCTGCCGGGGTATTACCGGTATTCAGACCAATAGCTGTTGATGCCGCACCGACGTGGTAGTCACCCTGGACTGCCAACGGACCAAAGCGGACATCGATCCAGGCCGCCCCGGCCTCATCGACCGCAGGGTTGGCAGCGATCGAACCTGTACCATCCACACGACCACCGTTGCAGTAGTCACCGAGGAAGTCAGGGGCTGCACCTGCTGTAGTCGACGTCATTGTTGTCTCAATCCGGCTCAGTGTGTAGACACCTCCCAGGACAGCAAGGTCATCGTAGTTACCAGCACAGGTCGCCGCATCAACAACCGGTTGCAGACCAGCTCCACTAGCATCCGCCAGGAAGCTGAAGCTGCGGTTCTGCCACACGATGTTGTTACGCACCAACGGGTTGGTGAATACCTTGACTTGATCCCAAGTATTGCTGTTTCCGGTGTCAGTTTTACCAGCCAATGCAGTCGTTAATGCCGGGCTGTGGACCTGTGTCACCAGACCTGCAGGCTGCGGTAAGCTGGAGTTAACACCACCAACGATATTGATCAGTGCACCCACAGTAGCAGTACTGTCATTGTGCGCGATGGTATTGTTAATCACCTCGGCGTTTATGCTATCAGCCATTGATACCCCGCCACCGGAATAACCTGCCACATTGTTCACGATCATGTTGTTGATAACATTGATGCGATAGGCCTGGTTCGGGTTATTGGCATCCGCAGCATCGGTACCGTTAACAACCTGGGTACGAATACCACCACCGTGACCGGCACCGGCCTGGTTGCCCTGGATCAGGTTGTCGAGGATGTCCACGCTACCAGAACCAAAGCTCAAGCCACCGTTAGCCTGTGGCTCACCAGAGATGAAGATACCACCACCATGCTGTTGAACCTGCTGGTCAAAGCTCTGGTTCAGCACGATTTTGTTGTGATCAATTGTGCCTGCGTTGCTCAGACCCAGGTGGCCAATACCGGCACCACTGCCAAGGGTGAAGTTTCCACAGATGTAGTTGTTGCTCACGGAGTATTGGTCCGTACCGACAGCAAGTGAAATACCAGCGCCGGCACCATCAAGTGCACCATTCTGACGAATAACATTGTTATTAATGGATACTTGTTGGTTGAAGCCATAGGTAGTTGCACGGTTATCATCTAACAAAGTTGCAGGATCCAGAAGTTCCAGGTTGAACTGGCCGATGCGAATACCGCCTGACCAGTTACCGCTGTTACTGAAGATATCGTTGTTCGAGATAGCCAGCATGTGTGCATAGGCGTTGACGTAAACACCACCACCCACGTTAGCACCGGTTATACCGAAACCATCGATACGTGCTCCACGACCCCAGAAGCGATTAGCAGGACGACCTGAACCTCGCAATGGATCCACTGGAGCAAGTACCACGATGTTTGCCTTCTCTGCCTCGAGACCAATAGCACCCTCTTGCTGATTCGGCAGCGCGTCAACGATCTTGGTACAACCCGCACCAATTCCGAACTGGCAATCGACTTTTGCCTCCCAGGCGAGCAAGGCGTTTTTCGTATCAAAACCACCCAGGCCGTTAATGATAGTTGCGCCCGGGCCACTACCCTGCAGTTTGACTGGCTTGTACATAACGATATTCTCGTTATACACACCCGGTGCAACCAGTATTACCCCACTACCATCCATTGGCGCTGCATCGATCGCAGCCTGGATAGTTGATTGGTTGTCAGGTACACGAATGACGCCAGCAGTTTCACTGCCATTAGGAGTAACAGTAAGCGTGATACCACTTTCCGCTTCTACGCCGGCACCGTTTATTACATCCAGCTGACCAGTTCCAACAACGCTCGGCGCCTCGACCGTAATTTGAGCATCAGTCCAGGTGATGATGTTTAACGGTGTACCGTTAAACAGCACCTGACCTTGAGTACCGAAGCCATAATTACGCTCGATTGTTGGCAGGATACCTGGCGACATGACAGGTCCCTGGTAATCAGGATTAGGCACATCCATCGGCCCTACAGAGTACAGCGTTACGATGTTAGCATTGTCTTCAGTCGTAGCCGGGTCACCGTCGTTAGCGCCAACCAGTGGACCAAAACCAGCATTACTTTCAACCATATTGATCTTCGGTGTGTCAGCAGGCTGTGCACAATCCGGTGGGTTGAAACCTGAAGCATACGCAGACACTGGAAGTACCGGTGTATCCAGGTAAGTCGTTGTACCCGGCATGTACTGCATGTTGTAACAGAAGTTACTGTAAGCCGGGTTGAATTTTGGATCGACGATCATCACCCCTGGATTATCTGGATCAGGAATTGGACCTGGATCATTCATACAAGTGACCAGCATGTTCGGGCTGAAACCACTTGGCGAAGGCTCAAAGGCTGAGAAAGTCGAAGGTCCAAGGCCGTTATAACGACCATGCTGGTCAGAGTACACCCTGCCAATTTCCTTGTTGTCGACCGAACGACGGATGGATACAGGCACGTACGGAGGCGCCCATTTCTCACAGAATGTTGGTGAGACGGTACTGAACTCAGTAGCTGTATCGTCAAGGATCATACCAACGAAGTGCGTTGAGATAGGTGCCTGGCTGACTACAAAGAAGTCCGCTGCAGACTGACCCTGATCAGTTAGCACTACTTCCTTGCGGTCACACAGTGGACGTGTCATACCAGCAAATGGCGCATCTTCCATAAGTCCCGGGAACAGGCTCAGGTAATCTCCGACTATGCGTCGAGTACCAACACAACGTGGCTGAGCCAGACCTACATCAAGCAAGGTATCCTGCACAATAGCTGGATCCGGAAAGGTTCCAAGGCCACCAGTTGGATACAACACAGGTACCGATACACCGGCTAAACTCTCACCGTAGCCAACGTTATTGTCTTCTTCCTTCATGATCTCGGTACCAGTAGGTGGCACAACTTCGACCACGTACACACCAGGTTCGAGTTGCTTGGCAGGATCATTAGTCAGGCCAAAGGCATAGCCACCATCGAACACGCCTGGACGAACCTGGTTGAAGTTACGCAGACCGTCGTAACACTTGTCGGGTGCTGCACCCGGACCCAGTATGGCTGCATCATCAGGATGCGCACCCGGACAACCTTCCGGCGGCGTGGCATCCCAGTTATCAGTAGTCGTTTCTTCAACGAATACCAGGCTGGACTCGTTCAGTACAATTGTCTCTGCACCCAATGCATAGTCACCGTCCACGATCCTGCGAATCGCGAGCGGCGCACCGATGTACGGGCTATCACTGCCGATGGACATGCGTACCTTGGCAGTCTCACCAGAAGACTTCGAGTTATAGTCTTCGGCCAGCGGCACGAACTGGTCAAGATCCATGACACCAATCTGGGCACGGTAGCTACCGGAAGTACCGGACACAGGCATGCTCAGCGTGTAATCACCTTCGACTAGCAAGTCGAACTCGGCTACAGCAACAGGCGCCTTGGTAACCTTGCGGTACAGGCGCACCGTGGCACCGGCAACACCTGGTTCCCAGGGTTCGGCAGCAGCGAGACGAGGATCGTTCTCGGCTCGTGTTATACCGTGGTAAACAATACCGCTTATACCGCCATTCTGACCTTCAGGCCATGGCACCTTACCCCACTGGAACGTGTTGGTCTGACCAAGGAAGCCCTGGAAACCTTCGGTTAATGCGGGACCACGTTCGGTCCGGAAATTGGGATCACTACTATAGTTTTCCGGATCAGTCGTATCCTGTTGCTGTGGATTCAGGACATTGCCAGTCGTCGAAACATCGCCACCCGCATCGACCCGAACCGTCACACCCGTCGCCTTGTAACGCGCATAATCAACCTCGGCTACCTGCCAGTGGAAGAATGGGAAGGTCTGGTCGAATGGAACGAAGCCTTCGCTATCTGTCGGGAATGCCTGGTAGACGGTACCATCACGCCAGCGCAGGTTGATATTCTGCTCGGCCAGCGGTAGCTCACAATCTTCTTGTACCGCGTTGCCAGGTATACCGGCATAGCCACCTGCTCCATCCGGACAACCATCATCCTGGAACACGATGTGTTCACTGCGGGAGAACCAGTTAAATACCGGGATATTACCGACATCAACAGTTGACGTTGCATCTGAGATCGTGAATGCTTTATATCCTATAACTATGTCAAGATAAACGTCCCAGATTGCTAGTTGATAATCACCATTCGGTAAATTACCGATGTTGAACTCACCATCTTCGTTCACTTCAACCGCATTTAAACTGACACCTGTGCCCGCGTTAGAGTTAACGCTTACCCATGCACGGGTATGTGCAAATGCATCATAAGATCCACTGTCGAAAATTGTTTGTGCAGGCGGTCGAGACATATGCGCATTCGTAACTGCGCCACTTACTGAACCAACACCGGTCATTCCTGCTGCGATTGCGTTATCTCGTTGTTGCTGTGGATTAACAAAACCAACGAAAGCGTGGAAACCCGGGGCACCGCCAAACTCCTGGAATCGAGTAGGTTCGCCCGCCCTTACCCAGGCATCGATAACCTTGGTACCTTCGATAGTTGAAGTTTGTTTCCAGTTGGGAACCTGATCCTCCGGTGGTGTAACAATCACACCGTATTTACCCGGATAGAGGTTTTTAATTAACGCCAGGCCATCAAGACCCTGTGCCACTGTATACGCATTTCTTGGACAGGATATAATGACGCCATTCTTTGCAGGCTTGGAAACATAGCTGCCTGGGACATAATTACCATCGGTATCTACTGAAAATGCACCAAAGCAGTCCAGTGAGTTAGTCAGTGGCTCACCAAAAGCATCATAGCTCAACAGACCTGCTGAAGCACCGTAGCGACCGCCGGCATCTTCCAGCGAAATCTGGAAACCACCCATATTTTCTTCACCGGTATCCCAGGCACCGTTAGTCGGCATGTTGTCATTGAAGACCTGGACACTGATCTGTGCAGTTTCAAGTGGTGTTGTATGAACTTCGACTGTTATTGCAGTGTCACCACCTTTGAACGGCACACCACCCATATTGTGTCCGGATTCAGCTGCGCCGTCTTCCGGCAATACTGATACATAATAATGTTTGGCTGGATCCAGCGCTAATGAGAGAAACTCAGTTGATCCGATACCCTGCGCAACGGTAGGCATGTAACTCTTGTGGAAGTTAAGCGCAAACACATTATATTCTGATTCGGTCCCACCCAAAGGTGTCGTATCTTCAGGATGCCAGGTTACGTCTTCCTCTACTGTCCAGCGGAAATTGGTCGATGACAGGTTTACACCATTCTCATCAACTACAGTCAGGGCAATATTTGACTGCGTGCTTGCAGCAGCCACTGTGACAGGAACTGACTCCGTGCTGCATGATGTCAGGGCTGCATCGTCACAGGCAAAGTAAGAGAAACTCGTATCTGAACCACCGCTATAAGTAAATGAACCATCATCGTTCAAAGTAAGATCGGCCGGTGGAGTTCCATCAATCAGGGCATAAAGAGGTGCATCACCATCGGCATCTACGTCATTGGCAAGAATACCTGGTGCTGCAACCGTGATGGTGCTACCCGTATTGTTGGTACCATAACTGTCTGCGTTGGCGATCGGCGCATCATTGACATAGGACACGTTCAGCGCAACGTGTGCAAGTTCGCCGTCAGCATCATAGACAAACTGGTCAAGACCAGAGTAGTCATCAGCTGGCGTATAAGTAAAAGTACCGTCATTGTTCAGCGACACTGTGCCATGTTCCGGCTGCACCGCTACCGTCAGCGAAGCTGGCGTTGCCGTATCGTTATCCAGGACACTGGCCGGGCTGCTGTTGAATGCTGTATCTTCGATCACGTCATACTCATCATTGATCGCGACCATACCAACTACTATAGGAGCCGGCGGTGTACCCACGGTGATACCACCGAGCACTCCCACTGTGCCTGGGCTAGTAACAGTACTGGCTAGTTCACTGTCATTACGGAAACCGGTTTGACGATCGAATAAAGACAGGGTCGCGTTACCGGCCGGAATAGTGGCCATGGCATCAATGGTACCGCCAGCAGGCAGCATGATGACACTCTGCTTCCTGGGCTCACCGGGATACGGGTTACCATCTTCCGCGATAAGATCCTGGTCAAGGCCAACAATTGATGGCGTGTGTGTTTTCAGACCGGCGTTGGCCCAGCGCATCAGCACGGTATCACCGGTAGCAGCGACATTCAGGTCAAGGCCTGCTCCACCATTCACCAGCAGGTGACGTGGTTTATAATCGATGGTACATGGGTAGCCGACGATTGGATCAACGTTTTTTACTGATTCTGCATATGCATCCATACCAACACACGCTTGTGTCATCGGCATGCCTGCTACAGCAGCGGCATCGACACGGGCATTTTGCGTCGGGTCGATTTCACTGAACACGGTCAAGGCACTCGTGGCCGGCTCGGTACCGTCGGTGACAACCAGTGCACCGTACAGTCCCATAGCTACCTGTAATGAAGGTACAGTACCACTCTGGTAGAGATAGGTACCGGTCTTCGGTGATGCGATGGTGTAGGTATTTTCACCAGGGACACCACCTGCCATCGCAGGTACTTCGGCAGTCATCGAGACGGCACGAGTTCGTGCTTTGCTGTCAGCAATTGCGGCCAGTGAACCATCATGACTGGTTAGTTGACCTGGAACGATAAGGGATACCGGTACCGACAGGGTGTTCTGTACGTGGAAAGTCAGGCTCTCACCTGCCGCGGCATCGATACGTCCGGGTGCGTCCGGTGCATCATTTGGTGCTACGCCACAGTTGGTAAAGCCGGTCGTATCGCATTCTGCGAACACCCACATCTTCGCGCTACTGCCGTCCGGCATTGCCTTGTCGATACTCTGCGTCTGTAGGTAGACATCGGCTGCTCTGATTTCTTTGTTGTTAGAGTCATTGTCAGTTCCCCTACTGTGTCACACTGTCCGTTATCTCAACGAAGGGAGCCTCGACGATCATCATCGTCATCAGCCCGCCCGGGAAGACATCGTTGTTAACCAGTTCTCTCTCAGTGTGCGAATGCCACATGAATGAGAATCCTGCGCCGGGGTTCAATCCGCCTTCGCCAGGTGGCAGGCTACCCAGGTCGCCAAGGAAGGGGCTACCGCTATAGAAACCGCCAAATGCCAGATTATTGAAACTGGGCAATACGACCGGCATTTCTTTCTCATGGTCCGCGCAGTATTCATGCATGGGTGCCGCTTCAGTGAATGGCAAAGGTGGTGTACCTGTAAAATCGTTGTAACCATCACCGTCTGAGTCATTACATTACACACCACTGTCTGGTGCATGCCCGTACATATCCCAGTTCAGGTCCTTACCAGTCCATTCCCAGATCGCATCAGTCGTCGTACCCGGTGCGGATAAAATGGTGAAAAGTAACGGGCCTGCAAGGTTATTGCCGGGGTTGGTGAGCAGCATATTGCCGTCACGCGCGATCACACGTGCATGGTTACCATGAAGATGAAATGGATGGGACTCGCGGCCGCCACCGACCGTACGTACCAGCACCTTCTCACCGGGATGCATACGTGCCAGTGCACCATAAGGCTGGTGGTTCAGGTTCTGGGCAAAATTTCCTGCCATGGTATCGCCTCAACGGCTTGATGCAATTGCAGGTCGATGGAACTTGTGACAAACAGGTACTCGCGATCGTAGCAGGCACCCGGGTGACCATAGGCGGCTCCCGAGGCCATTGCATCAGTGTAAAGCGGGGTACTAGGGCAAGCAGCCGCTGCAAGTGATGTCGCATTCGGCCTTACGATCAACGCGCCGAACAGCCCCATCTCGACCTGCAGGTCTGATTGGGTACCACTGTGATACTGGTAGGTACCGGGCTTGCTCGGGGTGAAGGTGTATTGGACAGTACCGTTGACCTCTGCTTCACGAGTTAACGCACCATCAACACCACCCGTGGTTGAAACCTGTTGTCCATTGAACACGATCGACACGTTACCTGCCGCCAGCGGCAGGTTATTGTTCAACGTCACCGTGACGGTTTCACCTTCGGTGACGATGAGTGTCGGTCCAGGCATCTGCATCGGCGAGCCGTTTACCGAGTAACCCCAGGAGTAGACAGAGCCACCATCCGCGACGGAGACATATCCCTCGCCGGCAGAGAGTGTGAAATTCGTTCCGGTGACGCCTTCTACCGCCGCTTTAACAGGCGAGACGATCATCATGAGTAATGCAGCCAGTGAAACCAGCGCTCGCATAGTCTTGTATGTTTTCATCGTGTAACTCCTATTCCGCAGCAGCGATTCGGATCTCGGTCATCATGCCACCGAGGTTCTCGTCGTCGTTGGCGAGCTTGTCCAGGTTCTTCGAATAGAAGAAGATGGTGTCACCAGCTTCCAGTCCACTGGTATCCAGCAGGACATCAGCCGACTGGCCACCACCAATCGTGATTGAATTTGTCTTGTAATACATATTGCCGCCATCGTCGTCACGTAGCAGGCGTGCGTCGAGTGCGATCACTTCCATTGGCAGGCCATTAACACCCACGGTATAGAGCTCGGTCACACTCAAGTTGGAGATGCGCAGTAAAGCCTTCTGACCTTGGGGAACTGACAACAGGCTGGTTACTGGTTGTGAGACCTGCACGCGATTTAGCGGATCAGTGGTTGATATCGCGCTTGCATTAGCCGTATCAGGATAACCACGACCGTTGAGCAAGTAGTATCGGTCACGCATCTCCGCGAATGGTAGCGGCTGGGTGCTGAAACTGGCGTCATGAAAATCTGGGTCGAAGGAACCGAGCTGGATCGGGATCTCGACATCGTATGCTGTGGAACCGTCGCCATCATTGTAGGCGTACTTGGTCTCACCGTTGACGTGATCAAGTACACCACCAGCGGCGATACTTGGGCATACACTGCCTGGTACGTTCGGGTCATCCGCGATCACATCGCAACGGTTCTGCCGTGGACGGACAAACAGGTTGCCTAGCATACCCATCTGCATATGCTCGGTCGCTTCAACATGACAGTGATACATGTAGGTACCGGCATCTTTCGCATTGTAATAATAGGTCAGCGTGGCACCCATATTGACTGAGATCGAGGCATCGGGCAGGCCATCGAATATTGCGGATGCATTCGGGAAACCATGCCAGTGCACGGTGTGCGGGTCGAACAGGTCAGGCCGCATGATCATGCCGGTGTTGGTGAGATTCAGGAAATACTCGTCATCTTCATCGACAATGATGGTGGGTGCCGGGGTATTGGCCGCCAGGGTACCCTGGTCCATAACGTAGGAAGGATAGTTGCCACTATCCGCTGTCGGTGCATCTCCCACGCCAGGCATGTTGACACGGTTAAAGCCGAAGATGTACAGGAACTTCCCGTCATCATCAGCCATGGTGGAAACACCATCACCCGCCGAGAGGTGATCGCACTTGATATGGCTGCCATCAGCAGCTGAACCCCTTATATAAATACCGTCAGGATCTGGACCCGGGGAAGCATTAGCTATTGGATGGTTATCGGTGGTTGGCGGGCACTGTGTATAGACACTACTACCATCCGCATGTGCTATGCCAATCGAGAGCGTCGCCAGCGCCATAGTTGCGAACAGTTTCTTTACTTTCAGGTGGTTCACACCGCACCTGACATGATTGTGTTTGAAATTCATTTGTATCCCCCGACGACAGATTCATTATTAGGACCCTGGACCGTGAGATTGATTTGTTGCGCATAAGTATTAGAGACACTAAGCAACAACACGGCTAATAATATTAACCAGGCGTATGTGGCATAATAAATTTTACTGTTCACAATGGTTCCCTCCCCATCGTTAATACTTCAAGCAGTATTAGAAACCTGATATTTTTCTTACGTGACTATTTCTAAACCGAGATAAATTTACTTACGTATAAACTAGGTTATTTAGATAGCGAAGGGACTAGGGTCATCACCCCAAAATATGATCTGCAAGTACGTAGTAAAAATAAAAACCGTATAATTATTTTCTACATGTTTGAGAGGGTTAAGAACAAAACATTATAAAAACATACACTTACATTTTTATAATAAGTGGGGTAACACTGTAGTGTATTTAATATTAATTCTTATAAAATGTGCTTTAACAAACCATTAAAATACTTGCTACAAGGCAGAAAGCAATCCTATACTCTGCCTAGAATAGCCCTAAATGGCTATTAGGCATTTAGAACAGTTTTAAATATAGATATAGAATACGCTACTATAATAGTTCTAAATTGCTATTAGGTACTTTGAATATTTTTTAAATATCATGATGTCTTTAATGATTATCGTTGAATAATGCATAATAATAAACACACCATCCTTCTTGCAGATGATCACAATATCCTGAGATCAGGCATCCATGCCATGTTAGCAAGGAAGGGGGACATTGAGGTTGTTGGTGAAGTCGACAATGGAATGGATGCGATCCACAAAGTTCGAGAACTGATGCCGGACATGTTAATTACGGATATTACAATGCCTGGCATGAACGGTACGGAGGCAATCCGTGAAATAAAGCGCCGCGATCCAGATATCAAGGTCATCGTCCTTACCATGCATTCTACAGAACAATATATCCATGACGCACTGAATGCCGGTGCGGATGCCTATGTTTTGAAAGAAGATGATTTTAAAGACCTTATTACAGCTATCGAGAGTGTATTTTCAGGCAAAGGCTTTCTTAGCCCGGGAATATGTATGAACGTCGTATCTGGTTATCTTGGCGATGCAGCTACAGACAAACAAACTTCCTCGTTTGACTCGCTGACTCACAGGGAAAGAGAAATTTTAAAGCTCATTGCAGAAGGCTATAAAAACCGGGATATCTCGGAATACCTCTCAATCACTATCAAAACAGTTGAGAAACATCGCTCAAACCTTATGAAAAAACTCGATTTGCATAGCATAAGTGCACTTGTAACCTATGCAATAAAAAATGATATTATCAGCCATTAATCATCAACTTCTGTTTCGTTCTTCCATAACACCTGGACAATTGTTCCCCCGCTTGGCTCAGACTGAATAGTTAATTTTGCATTGGTTTGCTCTGCCCTTTCTATCATATTTTTCAAACCAAGGCCTTCGGGATCATCAAGTTTATCCTCTATACAGTTAATTCCATTACCATCATCAATTATTCTTAGCAGGATATTTCCTTTTACTTCTTTTAACGTAACAGTAACATGTGATGCATTGGCATGCTTGGCGGTATTATTTAAGGCTTCCTGTACTATTCTAAATAATGCAATTTTTATTGTATCAGTAATCAGTTCCTCATTAATATTTATCAGGTACCGAACCTCGCTCTTGTATACCTTCTGGTATTCTTCCAGGAACCATACAAGGGTAGCTAAAACGCCTTTTGAATCCAGCATTTTTGGCCTCAGGTTCATCGACACTCTTTTTACTTCCTGTAAAGCCGTTCCCAGGTTCTTATGAATATCATTAAATAAATGACAATCACCTGTATCTTCATCAGCAATTATTGCTTCAACCTGGTATTTAAGAAGCGACAATATCTGGCCAACGCCATCATGCAAATCACAGGCTACTCTTTTTCGTTCTTCTTCCTGTGCATTTACCAGTTGTTCTGAGAGCTTCTTTAGCCTCTGCTCTGATTCTTTTATTTTCTCTTTACTTCTTTTTTCATACCTGAGATTCATCTCAAGCATTTTATTTATGTGGATGAGCTTCTGGTCATCAATTGCCTTCTGTAATTTTAGCTCTGTCACATAATCTTTTAACTTGTTTTCTACTTTTATCCTGTTCGAAATATCATCGACAAGCAATATATAAAAACATTTATCTCTGAATCGCAGCGTATTCTCAACATCCATCGAGGGGTAGAAGGTAAACCTGAGTATCTTACCTAACGAACAAAATTCAGATTGCCACTCCATTGTTAATTTACCATCCAGATTTACCCAGGTACGGTAGAAGCTTTCACTGGAGTCGTTGCTGATTAAAGGATCAATGATATCGGCTATGTGCTTACCCTTTACCGTGTTAACATCGCCCAGCCCCCACAACTCGATGGTTTTGTTGGTCCGTACTATGTTTAGCTGCTTGTCGAGAATAAAAATGGCGAGCTTTTTCAACGAATCGACACTGTGTTCCCACTCGTGTTTCGCTTCTATGATGCTGATGACATTACTGGCATCAATACCAGAAGAAGACATTTCCTCTGGTATCAGGCTACTTATATCACTGTCAGTTTCTGATAGTTCAAACCCTTTCACTAGTGTTTCAGGGGCCTGGTATTTATTGTCTTGATCTGAATGAAACCGATCTCGATCACGCATTGCATCCTGCCTATTAACTATTTAATAATTTTTGTTATTTTTTATCCTGATAATAAACATCCGCTAACAAATTAACCGCAAACAAAATGAGGGTATTTGGTATTTTTGTACCAATTATCAGGATATTTAAAAAAAGACTATAGAAATAATTGGTAAATATACATACGTAATATCCCTACCTCTGAACTACAGCATTCCCCCAATTTTATATATCCAGTATTTCCTGTAATGTTTATGAAAATTAGAGCTGTCTCATAGCATTTGATTAGCTAAACACGTTTATTATTTTTAAAATATTGAAACGAGACGTCAAACAGTAACCCCCTTAAAACAGTGGCCATATTCTGCTTTCAGGAAGTGGAGATTGCATGTCTGGCAATCTGATTGTAAGCCTGAAACATGAGACAAACAGTTAAACAATTTCTATAGTAAACAGCAAGTAGAAGTGGGTGACATAAATGTTTCTATAGATACCTATTTTGCAGTCACCATCATGCATAAAGCTTTGAATCATGTGCGCAACAATTTTTCAAAGGTTCTTACCTTATTGGAGCATTGCCCTGGTACTTCTGGATTTTGGGAAATCAATGACAATGCGCGATGGATAATTCCGGATATTTAAAATGATCACATAAAATAATACCGGTTTTTTATTT